>NZ_JBSFBM010000098.1:0-20253 GCF_053592955.1 Micromonospora sp. NPDC002411
CCCAGCGTGTCACCGACCGCCCAGGCCGTGGCCGCGCCGAGCGCCAACAGAACCACTGCGGCGACAAGCAGCGGGTACGGCCTACGGGACCGGGCAACGTGAGCCACGCTCGCATGGTAAGGCTTCGCTGGCCTCCGTCCTCCGACGTAGGGAGGCAGGATGTCGCCGGGTTGGTCAGGTGGCAATCACTGTGTGGGTTAACGAGCGACGAGCTTCTTGTCGGCTTGCCCGGCCCTGGCACGCCAAGGCCGGAACCTGCCTGGAACCATCGGAGTCGTGACAACCTTCCGCCTGCTGGCACAGACGAGTCGTTCCGCGCGATTCGCTGAGGTCACCGTCGAGGTCGCAGCGTCGGACCGGTCCGACGTCGAGGTGACCGCCGCCGCGATCGACGAACATCGGCGGGAAGCCGAGCTAGGCGCCCGCTGGGCTCTGCAGAAATCTCCCCGAGAGGTACGGGTAACTGTGACCGGCGTTGTCACCACCGACGTCGACACCGGCCTGGGCGACGTTTACGAGGCCACTGTTCGCGCCGTGTGGCAGGCGCTGCGCGTCGAGCACCCGGTGCCGTACGTGGGCTTCAGCGATCCCGAGATGGTCGCGTCGTGGCTGAAGGGCTCGGTGGGCCGACGGCTCGACGCCGTGACCGAGGCCCGGTACTGGTCCGAGGGACGGCGCGAACCGGACGCCGAGAGCCTGCTGCATGCCTGGCTGTACTTCGAAGGCGGGATGCCGGTCAAACTGCACGGCCGTGGCGACCAACTCCTGCTCGCGAAGGAGAAGCCGTACCGATCCACCGACATGGACGAGTGCGGCGAGATCAGGGTCGGCCCGGCGCGGCATCCGTCCGTGCTGTCCGGGTTCATCGGCGCCCGGCTCACCGATGGCGCCGTCATCCTCGGCCACGACGGCGACACGGTCTCCGCTGGAGTCGTGTTGCGGTTCGAGAAGGGCGACCTCGTCATCGGCACGCTCGGCGACGAGTGGGTTCTCGCCGTCGGCTCGGTGCCGTCCGCCGCCGCTCACTACTGGGCTGTGCAGCCCTTCGTGCACGACGGCCGAGGGTAGCGGGCTCTTTATCTCCTGAGCCACGGGAACGCTGGCGCGATGGATGCGGGCAGCTTCCATGGCGATCATCGGCATCTATCGCTACGATCCGATGTCGAGATATCACTGAGCGTGGATGTGTGCTGTCCGCAAGCCCTGGACGCTGGCAATCCGGCGCCGCTACGCACGTGGTGCCGGCCCGAGGATCACGCCGTCTCGACGAAGGGAACCCGGATGACGGAGAGCGCGCAGACGACCGAGAGCCGTACCGTTCCGCCCGCGCGGCCGTACCCGTTCAGTGTGCCCGACCGCCTCGTCGTCGATCCGACCTACGGCGAGCTGCGCGAGAACGAGCCGATGACCCGGGTGAAGTGCCCCTACGGCGAGGAGGCGTGGCTCGCCACCCGGTATGAGGACGTCCGTCTGGTCCTCGGTGACGTGCGGTTCGGCCGCGCCCCGGCCGTTGAGCGCGACGAGCCCAGGCTCACCCCGCGCCAGCAGTACAGCGGCATGCTGACCATGGACCCGCCCGATCACACCCGGCTGCGTCGGTTGGTGGCGAAGGCGTTCACGGCACGTCGGGTAGAGGCGCTGCGTCCCCGAACCCAGGAGATCGCCGACACGCTGATCGACGACATGGTGCGGCTCGGCCCTCCGGCCGACCTGGTGGAGCACGTCGCCACGCCGCTGCCGATCCAGGTGATCTGCGAGCTGCTCGGGGTCCCGTACGCCGACCGCGACCGCTTCCACATCTGGTCCGAGGCGATCGTCTCGACCACCTCTCTGCCCATGGAAACGATCCAGGAATACCTGAACAATCTCTGGGGCTACATCGGTGGTCTGGTCGCCGAGCGCCGCCGCGACCCGGGGATCGACGACCTGCTCGGCGCGTTGGTGCGGGCCCGCGACGAGAATCAGGATCGGCTCAGCGAGACCGAGTTGGTGGAACTGGCCGGGGGGCTGCTCGCGGCCGGCCATGAGACCACGGTGACCCAGATCCCCAACTTCATCTACGTCCTGCTGCACAACCCGGACCAGCTCGCTCGGCTGCGGGCCGACCCGTCGCTCGTGCCGGTCGCGGTCGAGGAACTGTTGCGGTACGTGCCGCTCGGCGTCGGATCCTCCTTCGCCCGGTACGCCAAGGAGGACGTCGAGGTCGGCGGGGTGCTGGTCCGGGCCGGTGAGCCGGTTCTGGGCTCACTGTCGTCGGCGAATCGGGACGGTACCGTCTTCGCCGACCCGGACCGGCTGGACTTCGACCGCGAGCAGAACCCGCACCTGGGGTTCGGGCACGGCGTACACCACTGTGTCGGCGCGCAACTGGCCCGCATGGAGTTGCAGGTCGCCGTCGCCACCCTCGTCACTCGTCTGCCCGGGTTGCGGCTCGCCGTACCGGAGGCCGAGCTGGAGTGGAAGCGGGGCATGTTGGTCCGGGGCCTGCTCCGTATGCCGGTGGCCTGGTGAGTGCCGGCTGGCGGATCGGGGTGGACTCGCGCCGCTGCATCGGCACGAGCATCTGCGCCGGCACCGCGCCCGAGCACTTCCGCCTGGTCGATGGCCTGTCTGCGCCGCTCACCGACATCGTCGCTCCGGACGAGGTCGTCATCGACGCCGCCGACTCGTGCCCGGTGGAAGCGATCACCGTCCGCGACGCCAGCGACGACCGGCTGATCGCGCCACAGGAGTAACCCGAGATCGATCCCGGCCGTCCGCGCCCACGACGCTCGGCAACTGCGGACGTGCGGCAGATCAGCGACGAGGCGCTCACTCTGCCGCACCGGACCGCTGCTCGAGAGCGGGAGGAGCCGAGGCGCCGCTGCGCCCCGGCCCCTCCCGCCGGGTCTCTCAGGTCACCCGCAGCGTTGGCCGTTGAGGGTGAAGGCGGTCGGTGCCGGGTTGGTGCCGGTCCACGTGCCGTTGAAGCCAATGCTGGTGGACGCTCCGGGGGCGAGTTTGCCGTTCCAGCTCATGCTGTCCGCAGTGACGCTCGTTCCGCTCTGCCTCCAGGTGGCCGACCAGCCCTGGCCGACCTTCTGGCCGGCGGTGGGGAAGTCGAAGGCGAGTTTCCAGCCGTCGATCGCGGTGGTGCCGGTGTTCTTGATCGTCACGCTCGCGGTGAAGCCGCCCGGCCAACTGTTCGCCGTGTAGGCGACAGTGCAGCCGCCGGTCGGGGCGGTGGGCGCGGTCCGCGCGGTCAGGCCGGGCGAGGCCGCCGAGACGTTACCCGCCGCGTCACGGGCGGTCACCACGAAGGTGTACGGGGTGTCCGGCGTCAACCCGGTCACTGTGTACGTGGTGCCGGTGGCGGTGCCCACCTTCACGGTGCCGGAGGCGTCGACCCGGTGCACGTCGTACCCGGTGACGGCGGTGTCGTCGGTGGACGGCGTCCACGCCAGCGCGATGCTGTCGCTGGTGATCGTGCCGGTGGTCGGCTTGCCCGGGACGGTCGGCGCCTGGGTGTCGCCGGGCGCTGTGCCGCGCGGCAGCACCAGGTGGGTGATCGAGTTGGCCGGGAAGGTGGTCGTGAGGCCGCCGGCGGTCACAGGCTGGTCGGCCTCACGGACGACACCGGCGAGGTCCGCCCCGCTGTAGCGGTAGACCTGAGCGGTGCTGGCGGAGGCGCCGGTGAGGGCGACCTGGCTGGTCAGGTCCTCGCCGGTCTTGTTGACCACGACCACTGTGAGTGCCTTGTCGGCGCTCCGCTCGGCTGCGTACACGGCCAATCTGCCCTGGTCGGCGCTGGTGGCCCGGACGGAGGTCTCGCCGAACGCGCCCCCCTTGCCGTCGTAGTTGCGGTAGATGCGGAAGGCATTGGCCACCGGCTGGTCGGCCGTCGGTGCGGTCCAGAGGGTCGCCAGGTCGAGTCCTTCGCGGCCGAAGATGCCGAGGACGTCGGCCTGGGCAAGCGCGCCGTTGAGCGACCCGTAGCCGCCCCAGTTGTATTCGGTCATCGCGATCTTCGTGCCCGGGTAGTGCTGGTCGACCAGCTCGCGCAGGCGCGGGATGTACCGGACCGGCTGGTTGATCCAGCTCTCGTCCACGTAGGTCGGGTCCCAGAGTTGGCGGGTCGAGCGCAGTCGCAGCGCCTGGGTGGTGGCGTCGCCGGCCGCGTCGCCGAGCACGCCGGACTGCTGCGGGTAGAGGTGGACGTCGAAGTAATCGAGGATGCGGGTGCCGTGCTGCTGCTCGTACTCGCGCATCCGGTCGAGGTACCAGGGGCCGAGGTCCTGGCCGCCGTGCGCGGCCTTGTCCGGTGGGTTCGACCAGCAGCCGGTGCGCGAGCAGGTGTCCTGGTCGAGACCCGAATAGAAGATCGAGTTCAGGCCCCAGCCGACGGGACCGAGTGTCTTCGCGCCAGGGTCGGCGGCCTTGATCGCGGCGGCGTACTCGTAGGTGCGGTCGCGGAGCTCGTCGTAGCCCAGTCCGGTCGGGCGGACGTCGCGGTGGGTGGAGTGCCACAGGTCCGGCTCGTTGTCCAGGTTGTAGAACTGGACTCCGCCGTCGGCGGCGGCGCCGAACTGCCCCTTGAGGTGGTTGACGAAGTCGGTGGCGTACTCCGGACCGACGGCGATGCTGGTGTCCGCCGGATCGTTGCCGGTGACCAGTGACCCGTCCGGCTTCTTGCCGTTGCCGCAGTCCGGTGCCCAAGGATCGGTGGACTCCTGTGGGCCGTACTTGGCGACGCTGAAGCCACATGCTCGTGACCGGTCCTTGGCGATCCAGCCGAGCATCGGCATTGTCATGACCGTGGCGGCGCCGGTGGCCTTGTTCTGCTGCACGAACCGGTCGGTCTCCGAGCCTGCCGGGAGGTCTTCCGGACTCGGGTTGTCGTTGGGGATGTTCTCGAAGTACCAGTCCGCCGCGCGGTTGGTGGTGTCGGCACGGAAGTTGTAGCGGGTGGTGGCGTTGCCGCCGTACCGGTGCACTGGTAGCCGCAGGTCGCGGGCGAGCGCCTCGTCGGCGAAGTTCATGCCGTAGATGTACGGGCTGATCTGGTGCCGCGCGGCGGTGGTGTCCACGGTCAGCGCCGGGCCGGCTACGGCCAGGGCGGGCTCCGGCAGGACCAGACCGCCGAGGGCCGTGGCGAGCACGACCGGGAGTAGAACGGTGGTGGGACGCACGAGCATTCCTTTCGGATAGACGCTCAACGATGGGAGCGCTTCCACAGGATTGCGCTTTCCTGCCGCTGAGTCAACGCCGGAAGGCTCCTTGTGGATCATGCGAGTCGAGCGGTTTCGCGCAGGGAGTGCCGTCCGCGGCCCCGTCGGCGCGCTGCCCCAGCTTCGGGACAGGTGAGCCACACTGGGTTGGTGGATCATTCGTTGACGGTGCGTTGGTCACGGCTTCTGCACCTGCGCTCGAACGAAACGACGTTGGCGGCGGCACCCGGCGCTCTTGTCGTGGCGGAGCGCCACTCACGTCTGGTTCGACTGGACCCTGAGACCGAGGCGCCGTTGTGGGAGCAGGGCGTCGAGGACTGCTGGGGCACTACCGTCGTCGCGGGCGAGCGCTGCCTCTATCTGAGTCAGGCTGGTGTCCTGAACTGCTTCGACATGCACAGCGGGCAGCGGAGTTGGTCGACCCCGAACCTGGGCTTGCACCACTACATCAGTGTCAGCGGATCCATTGCGTTCCTGGGCGGATGGCGTGGCTATCGTCCGCTGATACGAGTGGATCTGGCCAACGGCGAGCCTCTACCGGATCGGTTTCCGGGGCCTGCGGCAGGCAGCAGCTTGGCCTGGCCTCTGCCTGTGCGATTGGACCTGGAGCGGTCCCCGGCTGATGCGGTCCTGATCGCGACTGCCAACGAGGCGGCACTGCTGCTGTTGGATACTCGAACCGGCGCTGTCAGGGGTGAGTGGGCGCTGCCGGAACCGGTGTACTTTCCCGACTCCGGCCTCGCCTTCAATGCCGGCGAAGACGGCTGCATCGTCTTTCTCAGCGGCAGGCGCACCGTCATGGCCCTGAATCCCGGCAGCGGCGTGGAAGTCCTGTGGCAGCACGACCGGGACCTGCCACCGCTACCGCCGATCCTCACCGGCCGGACGCTGTGGCTGGCCGAAGACACCGGCATCACGATGATCGACCTGGACCGCGGTAACCGAACCGAAGTAGTGGACCTCCCGCACGGTGCCACCTGTGGTGGTGTGCCCGTCCCCGGAGGTGCGCTCTTCGCCCGCTCCGGTAACCATCTCGTCGTAGTGACCCCGAGCGGGGCGATCGCCGCTCGCGTGCGACTTCCCGCACGCACTGGCCGGCTACTTTTCGACGGTCGATCCTTGGTACACGTGATGGGCAAAGGCCACCTCACCACGCTCGACATCTCGACCAAGCTGAGCTGACTCCTTGTGGCTGACGGCATCGAAAGCGGCCGCCGAACGCAGCGCCGCACATGCGCAGGAGCCGTGCGCGACGATGGGCTGGCAGGGCAGAACCCGTACGCTGGAGCGGTGATCGACTTTCGTGCGGCGGTGGAAGCACGCGACCCCGATGCCCTTGAGGCGGCCCTGGCCGACAACGTGGTGTTTCGCAGCCCGGTGGCGTTCAAGCCCTATCCGGGCAAGGCAATCACTGCAGCGATCCTGCGGGGTGTGCTGCGGGTCTTCGAGGACTTCCGGTATGTCCGTGAGCTGAGCGGCGAGGGCGGCCGCGACCACGCGCTGGTTTTCGAGGCGCGAATAGGCGACGTGGCCGTCGAGGGTTGCGACTTCCTGCACCTGGATGACAGCGGCTTGATCGATGACTTCACGGTCATGGTTCGTCCGCTGTCCGCCGCGCAGGCCCTGGCCGCTGCGATGGCCGCTCAATTCGAGCAGATCCAACGTGAGGCGGCCGCCGGCTAGCGAGAGTCAGGAGCCCGCCAGCGTCCCGGCTCGCCTGACATCAGACAGGCCTTATCCCGGTCGCCGTCGTCGGCGGTCACGCCGACATCCTGCGAGAGCTCATCGACGGTGCCACCGGCCGTGGGGCACCGCGGCTCGGAGCCGAGTTCCGTCGCCGTAGTGCTACGAAGGGGGCGCACCTGACATGACCAGTTTCCGTGATCCCACGTCCCTGAGAACTCCGCGGCTGCTGTTGCGACGCTTGCACAGCACCGATCTGGACGGCTTCGCCGCGGTGAACGCACAGTCCGAGGTGATGCGCTGCATCCGTGACGGTCGCACCCTGGACCGGGCGGCCACCGCAGAGCGCTTGGCCACTTATCGGCGGCACTGGGACGAGCACGGCTTCGGGCTGTACGCGGTGGAGATCAAGGAGACCGGCGAGCTGGCCGGTTTCACCGGGCTGGCGGTGCCGACCTTCCTGCCCGAGATCATGCCAGCCGTGGAGATCGGCTGGCGGCTCGGCCGCGCGCACTGGGGCCGAGGCCTGGCCATCGAGGCGGCCCAGTCCGTGGTCGCCCACGCTCGTGCCGAGCTCGGACTGCGGCGGCTGGTCAGCATCCACGTTGTCGGCAACGAGGCGTCAGCGCGAGTGATGGTCAAGCTGGGCATGACGCTGGAGCGCGAGACGGTGCAGCCGGACACCGGCCGCCAGGTCCGGGTCTACGCGATGGATCTGTAAGCGCTCCAACCAGCGGCCGTCCCCGCCTGGGAGTCGTCCTCCGCCAGTGCGCCGACGAAGCCCTTGAGCCACTCGCCACGGCACGTGCGGTGCCGATGCGCGTGTTCATCGTCCGGAGGAGGTGCCTATCGCTAGTCCCAATCCGCTGGCGCCTCGACGAGTTTGCATCGGAGCGCGTCGCGGATCAGCGAAGCATCCTGGCCGAACGGGCTGCTGAGATCCCAGTACTCGTGGCTGAGCGTGTTATCTGGTGCGAGGCGGCCGATCAGGTCGGCGATGTCGTCGAGTTCGAAGTAGGTTGCGGCCGTGGTGAACGCGACGATCTGCTCGGCGGTGCAGTCGTCCAGCGGCCACGCGGCACCGTTTGCCATCGCACCATTGTGGAACCACATCAGGTAGGACAGGTGCACCAGGCCAACCGGGCCCTCCGGCGCCGCCCACGGTTCCATGTCGAGGGCTCGGTCGATGATTGCCCCGACACGGTCGCGGTCGAGGTATTCACCTGCGCCCCAGCGCCAGTCCAGGGAGTGAACCCAGCGGTAGTTCGCGTCGGGCGCGCGCAGGATCTCCAGGCCACGGGCGCGGGGCAGGACGTTCGTGCCGGACTCGACCAGGTGAAGATCCCGGCCGCCGCCGCGCCGCTCGACCCGGCAGTGGTCGGGGTCGCTGACCCACACCATGACTTCGGCGTGCTCGAAGACCGGTTTGGTCTCGGGGTCGACTGCGAAGTAGGTGATTTCGAGATCGGCAGGATCGATGACGCGCTGCCGTTTGCGAGCCTTGTACAACCGCAGTCTGATCACGCCTCCAGTCTGCAGGCCGTCCGGCGAGGCGGTCCTGTGCCGTGCTGCGGTCGGGTGAGCGGCCTCTGCGGTGCCCGATCGCGTCGTAGCTGGAGGAACTGAGACCGCGCGCCGTGCTCGCTCCAGCTTCCCGCGTGTTGAAGCGACCTGGACTAACCGGAGGTGGTGAAGCTGATGAACGTATCGGGGGGTCGTGTCTCGGCAGTGGGGCCGTCGTAGATCTCCCATGTAGTCCCACTGACCTGGGTCGCGACCGTCGACCAGAACGCTTCGACGCCGGGGTTGTAACGCTGAAAGCCGATGCGCCACCTGCCGGGGAACAGGGAGATGACGTGAAGAGCAGCGGCGCGACCGACGCCGGTGCGGCGCAGCGCACGGACGACGAAGAAGCTGGTGATGGACATACCGCCCTCGGCCGGGGCCGTCATCACAAAGCCCGCTGTCCGACCGGCCGCAGTGATCAACCAGGCGCGGTACTGCGGGTCGACGCCGGCGAGGAACCGGTCGAGCGGGCGGTCGTTGAAGGTGCCGTCGTCGTTGGGGAGATGACCGTAGGCCTCCGACAGGTCATGTCGATACAGCTGACCAAGATTGCTCAACACCGCCCGGTGCGAGCGGTCGACCGGTGTCAGGCCGACGGGATTCGACAGTGGGCGAGGTGGCGTCGCAGCTTCCCAGGGCACCCAGCCAGCCTTCCATGTCGATCAAGCCGTCCGACGCCGGCATCGCCTACGGCTGAGGCGATGAAGGGTGCAACTGGCGAGACAGTCCGAGATCAACCCCAAGCTGTCGGACCGCATTTCGACGGGCGGTGCAACCAGAGCGGCCACTGCACCACATGAGGAACCGCGCACGACAGCCCTCCATGGTTGCGGTGGTGCAACGACCGAGAGTAGGAGAGCACGGTTGGCAGACCGGGTCACCGCTGACGGCCGATCCTGCTGCGCAACGCGCCGATGATCGCCGCATGGACCGGGTGCATCGCCTCCTGTTCCTTCACCGACAGCAGGTTCCCGGCCGCCGCTCGACGTAGCGCCGCAGCAAGTGGCGCCCCGTCCGGCTTCGCCGCCAATTCGACCAGGATCGGTTCACACGCCGTTCGATCCCGCAGCCCGCCGGTGTAGGCGGCTGCCACCGCGACGATCGCTGTCTCGTGGTCCGCGATCGCCTGGTCCAGGCCGAACAACTCGGCTACCGGGATCCGGTATGCGGCGTGCACGGCATCGGCGACCGCGGCCGCCGCCCGGGGCGGGGTGCCGATCATCTGCGTGACGAGTTCCCCGAACCGTACGCCGGGCACCTCCTCCACCACGGCGACGATGCTGTCCAGGGTGGGGGTGGCCCGGGTGCCGTCGGCCTGGTACAGGTGCGGTGCGGCGTAGCGGACCGTCAGTTCGGCCGCGGCATCCTGCCCGTCCAGCGTGCAGATGATCGCCGAAGCGAGCAGGTGCGATGCCTTCGCGGTCGGCGTCTCGGCCGGTCCGTCACCGGTCGCGAAGTAGTAGTGCTCCTGGGCGATCAGTGGAAGGCTGACGTCCCGGCTGTCCATGCCCTGGTAGGCGTCGGCCAGCGCCTGCCGACGCCACGGCGCCTCTGGCGCCAGCGTCCTCCCGGCCCGGTTCAGCGCCACGTCGAACTGCGCCCGAGTTGCCGCGTCCAGGTTGCCCGAGATCACCGCCCGTACCTCGTCGTACACCTCGGAGATCTCGGCGATGCGTCGGAGCGGGCTCAGCAGCGTGACCCGGTCCAGCCTGTGCAGGGCGAGCTCGACGGGACTCGCGCCGCGCAGCTGCATGTTCGCCGTGAGATCGTCGTGGAATTCGAGGGCCAGCTCCCAGTTCCGCAGTGCGACTGCGGCCAGCATGCCGAGGGTCAGCAGTTGGTCCCGTACCGTCGACGGGTTCACCGGGTCGGTGCGGCTCGGTAGGTCCGGCTCGCCTCGCAACTTATCCCGCAGCGGTGCCAGTTCCGCGAGGACCTCCTCCCAGCGGCACAGGTCGTCAAGGAGCTGTAGCCGCCGCCCGAGATCGAAGCGCTGACTCCACGGCCCGAACCCGGCCCGCCGACGATGCACGATGGCGTGATCGGCGTACGGCAGCGCCTCGGCGAACTGTTTGCGCACGCGCAGCAGGCCGCTGAGCTCGGCCGCCCGTAGACCGGCCCGTACGTGATCCTCAGCGTCCACCGCAGCGCGGTAGTCCGCCTCGGTGAGGGCCAACCGATTCCCCTCCGGGCAACCCTGCACCGTCTGGCACCACCGAATCGTCTCCAAGACTCGGCGGATGACGGCGGCGTCGGCGGGATGCAGCTCGGCGATCAGGGCGGCATCGTCGCGCTCGCCGCCGACCACCCGGCGGATCGCCGCAGCTAGCCCTCCGGCATGGGTGCCCGGCTCCATCGGCTGCAGGATCGTGGTGAGCTGGCGGTTCGCCTGCGCGTCGCCCGTCGCCGCCGTCGCGATCAGAGGCATCAGGCTCTCCCAGCGCAGCAGGTTGCCGGTCAGGTCGAAGCCCTGCTCCTCGCCAGCACGCCGGACGTCAGCGAGGAGTGCACGGAACTGTTCCTCGGCCAGGCTGTGACACTGCTGCGACGCCTCGGCTCCTCGAACGATGCGGTCCTGTTCCGCCGGATCAGCGGCGAGCAGCGCGTGAACCACATCGAGCAGGCGTACGCCGTCGACGCGGCCCACCCGGGCGGCCAGCGCCGCGAGGTCTGCCGGCAGCCAGCTCTGCCCGTAGGTGTGCAGATCGGCGGCGACCGGATGCAGGAACGTGGGCAGCAGGGCCGACCCGGTGATCCGGGTCAGCAGCGCGCCGGCCAGGTGGTGGCCGAGTTGGCCGGCCGGATCGGTGCCGAGTTTCCCGAGATGGTTGCCGAGCAACTGGTGTCCAGCGGCGAGGTCAGCGGCGAGCGGATGCCGGTAGGCCAGCCGCAGCGCGGTCTGTTCCAGATCCACCGCCTCGGTCAGGTTGCCCTGCTTCGCGGCGAGCAGAGCTGCGGTGCCGATCGCCCGGGACAGGCTCAGTTCGTCGCCATGCTCGTCGAAGACCCGCTGGCAGTACGTCAGCACCTTCCTCGCCTCGTCGAAGCGCCCAAGTTGGATCAGTGCGTGGGCGTCGTTGAACCAGAAGAACGCGACCTCCGCCTCGGCCGCGCCCCGCCGCTGGACGCTGTCGAGCAGAACCTGATTGTGGTCGAGCGCGACCTGCCACCGTTTCAGCGTCAGGGCGGCACTCACCGCGAGGCTGAGGGCCGTCTGCCGAACGAGCCACGCCACGGCACCTTCCGACGGCCTGCCGAGCGCGGTCGGCTCCGTCGACAACACATGTAGCTCCTCGAGGACCTTGGTCACCTCGGTCAGTGCTTGCTCGGCATGACCGCTCTCGTGCAGCACCTGCAGTCGCGTCACCCGTGCTCCGGCCCGTCTCCATGGGCTCCCGCGCTGGACCAACCGCTCATATCGCTCGGCCAGTTCCAACGCTTCGGCGAGGCGTCCCTGCTGGTGCAACTGGTTGGCCAAGGCGCCGGCGGCGACGGCTGTCACCTCCTCATCAGGTGCGGCCAACTCTTGCCGCAGCAGCCGTTCCGCCTCGACCGGGTCCAGGGGTTGCAGCGCCATCGCGAGGACCAGGTCCCGTCCGGGTGTGGCGGGGTCCAGGGCAGCGGCGTAGGACAGGGCGATCCACGCGGTCCGCGAACTGGCGTCGCGGAGCAGCGCCGCGCCGAGGCACCCGGCCGCGCGGGCGAAGCTTGACTGCCGAAGGAGGTACGGCACCGCCGCGAGATACGCGCCGACGACCACCGAGGTGGTTTCCCGGTCGCCGCGGTCTTCCTGCTCCCGGGCGACCTGCTGCCAGGCGTCGGCAAGAATGAGGTCCACCGAGCCGGCGATCTGCTCCGACGTGTCGGCCCGTACCGTCGCAGCGACCACCGGGTGCAACTCGTACCGGATCACGCCGGTGGCACCTGTCATGTCGGCGCCTGCCGGTATCGAGGTGCCCACCAGTGTCCGCGGCTGCGTCAACGCCGTAGCGGCGAGAACGGACAGCATCGCGTCGGACGGTGGAGCCGGCTCCCGCGGACCCACCTCTTTCCACACGTCCACCCAGACGACGCGGATGGTGCCGGGGAATCGGTGTGCCGGCTCGACCGCTGCGAGCATCTGCACCATCAGCATCGCCGCCGGATCGAGCCGCCGCGTCGTCTCCCGGGTCCAGCCCGTCAACGTCTCGCCGAGCCAGTGCTCGCCGTCGGCCGGCTGGCCGGTCACCTGGAGCAGGCGGGACAGCTCCGCAGGCTCGGCCGCGGCGGCGTCGGCCAGTTCCAGCAGCTTCGGATGCCCCTGCGCGGTGGCCAGCACGGCAGTCACCAGAGCCCTGTCCAGGCGGTGAGCCACATCGTCCGGGGACGTGGAGCCGCCCGATTCGGGTCGGCCGGCGGGATCATCGATGTGCAGCAGCCGCCGAAGGTTGGGCAGTTGCCGGACCAGGGCACTCGCCTCGCTGTCGGACAGCGGTTCGACGCTCAACTGGCGTACCCCGGCGCCGGTGGGCGCGGCCGGCGGGACCCGGCTGGTAACCAGCAGCCGGGTCGGTCCCGATCGGGCAGCGAGCATGGTGAGCAGGTCCAACCAGCGTCGATCACGCCATCGCCCGCTCGCCGTCAGGAGCGACTCGGCATTGTCCAGAACGAGCAGAGCCCGCTGTTGGTCGCACCGGTCGAGCAGTTCGGCGACAGCCGCCACCCACCCCTGCTGATCGTCGGCCGCGACGGGCGGGAAGACCACGGCGTCACCGACACCACGTTCGACGGCGTCGATGAAGGCAGTCAGCGTGTCCTGCTGGTCGGCGTCCCGTTCGGGAGCGGACCAGAACACCACGGTGCCGAAGTCGGCCTGATGCCGGTGTACGAGCTCCACCGCGCAGGCCGTCTTGCCCACCGCTGCCATTCCGGTCAGGACAATGACTGGAGTGCCGCCGCCGGGTCGTAGTCCAGCACCCGCGAGTGTCATCAGCTGTTCCCGACCGACGAATCGGTCCGGTGCCGCGGGCGTGGACCCGGCCGACTGTGGGGTGAAGCCCGTCAGTGGATCGGCGGCGACCGGTTGTGCATTCGCCGGCGCGGTCAGGAGATCCGCTCCAAGCACTGTGACGTCGTCCGGACCGATCAGCACCGGCGCTGCCAGCGACAGCGCCGGCCGGGCCGCCGACACGCCCGCCGCAGCGACCTTCCGGACCGCCTGCGCCGCCGCCGTGCCAACATCCAGTCCGCTGTCGATCAAGCCGGTGTAGAAGGCGATGGCCAGCTCGCCGGCGACATCGTCGGTCACCGGGTAGCGCATCGCCAAGACTGTGCAATCCAGCTCACGTGCCAGCCGTACCCCCAGACTGGCTGGCGCGGCGGCGAGGTCCGTCACCTGCGGTCCGGGCTGGTCGAGATCCACCCAGCGCGGTGGCGCCGCCGCCGACTCGCACGTCGAGACGAATACCAGCCGCAGCCGGCCGCCACCCGGACGGAGCAGGTCAACCAGGGACGACGCGTCGATCTCGTCCGGTGCACCGCCAGGGCCTTCCAGCAGCAACCTACTGTGCCGCCCGTGACCGGACAGGTGCAGCACGTCGGGGCCACCATCGCGGGCCATCCGGTCGGCCAGCACCTCGCGGGTCACACCCCACTGGACGATCTCCAACTCGACCGGGAGGGCCAACTGTCGGACCAGTTGAGTCAGCTGCTGCCGCTCCGAGCGCAACCGCAACGCGGTCGTCCCGGTCGGCAGGCTGAACACCGCTAGTAGGCGTACTCCGGTGGCCGACGACGCCGTCGTGGGGGCGCGGTCTGCGGCGACCCTGAACGACACCTGCACCCTTTCGTTCTGCGCCAGTGGGACCCCGTCCAGGTGGGCCAGCTCCAGGGGGAACGCGGTCAGGAACGTTGCCTCAGCCACTCGGATCCGCAGGCGCACCGGGGTGTGTCCGCCGAGTTCCGCCATGACTGCCGGGCCGAGGACCTCCCGCGCGATGAACCCGCCGAGCCGCGCCACGACCTCGGCGGCACTCGCCACCCGGCGGTCCGGCTCTGCGCGCCAGCTCAGGTAGGTGTGCAGGTCGATGAAGGCGGCAACCTCCCAGCGCCGCCGGTCGAGTGCGACGGCGTGTTCGGCGAGCTGTCGGCCGGTGTCCGGATCGACCAGGATCCAACGCCAGTGCAGCGGATCGGTCACGTCGACGGCGCACAGGTCCAACCGTCGTACCGACGCCTGCTGAATGGTGTCGACCATGGCACTCTCCCGATCGCTGAAAGGGCGGTTGTCGGGTGAACGGTGTGCCTCCACACTGGCACGGTGACCGAGAAGGAACCCAGCCGTGACTGGCCACCGCAACAACCCGATCGGTGCCCCATCTGCCAGGTCCCGCCCGAGGCCAGACACCTCGACACGTGCCGGTTCACCGGTATCTGGCAGGAAAGAAGCGGCCGGAGTTAGCCAGCCGGCTGTGGTGTCTGATTGCCGTCAACGGCCCGACCGTCGCCGGGCGGTGCCGCCGGCCCGGGCCGCGGATGCTCGGGAAGGTCCGGATCCTGCGGAGGGACGGGGGGATCCGGCGGAGCGACCCACCGGACCACCCGGTTGAGCCACCGCACCGGGCGGTGGCGATCCGCGTCCGCGGCCCACCACCGCGCCCACCAGCCAGGGCGACGCCAGGCGATCAGGATCGCCGTGGTCTCCGCCACGAACCCCCACCCGAGTACGGCTATCGCGGCCCACCGCGTACCGGTCAGGTCCTTCGGGTCGGCCGGCACCAGGAGGACTGCCGCGCCGATCAGCAGGAACAGGACCCCCAGGTTGTAGTGGCGGCGGGCACGGCCGATCCAGAACCGCCAGGCGGCCTGGTGACGTCGCAACTCCCACTGGACGACACGACGCCGCTGCGGGTCCGCGGCATCCGGATACCAGGCGAGAGCTTCGCTCGGTGTCACCGAATAACCACGAGCGCGGGCGTGCGACTGGACCGCCCGCAACAGCACGATGACCGCCGCCCCGAACAGCAGCAGGGACAGGCTCGGCCACCTCAGGGCATTCTCGATCTGCAGGACCAGGCCGAGCAGCGTGACCGCTGCCGCCGCCAGCAGCGGTGCCGCTATCCCGCCCAACCCGTCGGCAGCTTGATAGGCGCCGTAGGGATCCGGAGGAGCCACCGTATAGCTGGCGATATCCGTAGGTGGTCCACCGGGCTCTGTCGCCATCGGGTCATCGTGCCAGCCGACCGCCACAGGCGGATAGAGCGAGGGGGATGAGCGGGCCGTGATCACCGTCCTGCTCACTGGATGCCCGATCGAGCCGGTTGCGCGAGTCTGATGCTCTTGGAGGGTGACCCCACCGCGCCAGCCATCATCGGCCACGCGACGACTGATCAACCGACGGATGACGCTGCGGTCAGCGCGGTCCGAGAGCGTCGCGGCGGAGGTGTCTGCATTTCGCCAGCGACGGTCGGCAGGAATGCTCGCCGGGGTCGCGTTGGTCCTCGGTGTCCTCTCGTACCTGGCGTACCAGCAGAGCGCCATGAGTTATCCCGAGTTGTTGTCGAACGACGGCTACATCAAGGCGAGCTCGCCGACTACCGCCAACGTGGCGCTTCATCTCGCGTCCCCTACCGCCGCCGGCATCGGTGATTCGCCGAAGACCACCCTCGAACTCCAGTGGCTGACCCAGACCCGGGAACGGTTCCACCTCATCCTCCACTTCGAAGAGGAGGCCCGGTCGACGGAGTACGTGACGGGAAGCCCGGAACTGGCAGTCCTCGCCGTCTTCGACGAATTCGACGACGACGGCGAGGAGATACTGGTATCCATCGACCCGAGCAAGGTCCGCGACGAGGTCGTGAACGGCTATTACGCCGGTACGTCGTCGATCTCGTTGATGCTCTACGAGCCGGTAGCAGTGGAGGCCATGGGCAAGGTCGTCGTGGACAGCCCGACGTTGGCCCAGAGTTTTCCTTGTGCCGCTCTGGACGGGACAGACCCGACCACGGCGGAGGAGCGCTCGGCCCTGATCGTGCCAGGGTGGTACGACTGCCAAAACGCCGATCCGACGATCGCGCTGCCGGAGGACGACGCCCGGTACCGGCAGACCGTGACCGTCACACCACGTGAGGCTTCCGGACTGCGGCTTGAGTCAGCATTCGGAACGCCCTCTCTTCGCATCGGCTTGTTCAGGCATGGCCTCAACATCTACTGGGAGGATCAGGAGAGGATCGACGCGATCGGGATCTTCGTCGACCCGGTCGCCGAGAACACCGGTCAGCGTTACCTCTTCTGGTCCGGCGTGGCAGGTGGCCTCGCCGGTGGCGTCGCCACCATGTTCCTTGACGCGATCCTTCGCCGGAAGCAGGGTTAGCAACGACGAGCCGCAAGCGACTATGAGCGGCTCGGCGTCACGATGCTGGGGCGGTTTGCGGGTGCAGGTGGTGAGCAGCCGATTGCTCCTGATGGCGACTCAGCTACCAGCCTCCGAAGGCTTTGTCGGGCTCAAAGAAGCTCAGACGCTCGGCACGCACAGGCAGCATGATGCACGAGCGCCGGATGCACACCGCCGCCTGGCACCCGATGAGCTCCCGTCCACGCAGGGTTCGTGCGTTGGGCCTTTTCGGGCCGCTACCCGAAGGCGAGAGGTCGCGGGAAACGGGGTCGCCGGATCGGCACCGACGGGGCATGATTCTCTTCGCACCGAATCCGGCGGATCTTCACCCCGTGCGGCGAGGTACGAGATGCCCAGCTCAGCTGGCCTGGCGAAGTCTGGGCCGCGCCGCTCAGGAGAACACTGTGCACTGCACGAAATGTGGAGCCGAACTCGAACACCCCGGCCAAGGCCACATGTGCCGGTCCTCGGCCCCGCCACCCAAGGTCAGGACTGAAGGTTGGAACATCGCGACCTGGTTCGTGATCGGGATCGCCATCCTCTACGCCCTGGCTGCGATCGCCGTGGCCGTCCTCGGCAGCATCTTGGGTGACCGGGGCAGGCAGCCGTCGTCGTCCAGCACGGGAGCAGCGCTCGGGTACCTCCTGGCCAACCTGACCGTGATCGCCGCCATCATCGGCTTGGTCATAAGCGGGCTGATCTGGGGCCGCGGCACCCGTCAACTCGCTGAGGCGCACGGCTCCCCCGGCCGTCCGTACAGCCGTCACTGGGGCATACGCGTCTTCTCTGCCTGCCTCTTCCTGAGCGCTGCTGTGGCCTGGCTGGCTGCCGACCGAACCGCCCCGGCCGTCCTGTTCGGCCAGGCTGCCCTGCGCACACTCGGAGCTGCCGCGCTGATCGGAGGCGTGCTGCACAGCCGGGCGCGGGTCCTGCGGCTGATCGCTGACGTTGACCGAATCGTCGCCGGACACTACTCGCCGGTCGCCGGGCAGGACCGGGCCTGGCCGCTGTCGCCCACTCCGACCAGCGAAGACTGGAACGCCGGGCAGTGGGACCCCGACGTGCTGCGCGACATCGAAGCCCGCCGCCACCGTGACAGAACCTGAACTGGTCTCCGGATCGGCGTCGGTCGAGGCCATCCCGGCGCGCGACTCCGGCTGGGCGTCGGTGATGCTGTGGGCGTGGAGTACGTGTCCAGAGTGCCGCGACCGCCGCTGGACGGGCTGATCGACGACCTGTACTACCTGGAGGGCCCGCCGCCGTATACCCGGCTGACGCTGCCGGCAAGTCCGGCGGCGTTCCTCATCGTCAATCTCGGGGCGCCGTTCCGCATCCGTGCCGGCACCGACATCGAGACAGCCGAGTACGCCGACGGCTGCGTGGTCACCACGCCCACTCGCGCCTTCGAGTTCGGCTACCCGCCGCAGACCCGGTCCGTCGGCGTGCACTTCAAGCCCTGGGGGCCGGCACCCTTCCTGCCGATGCCCGCGGCCGAGCTGTGTGACCGGCCAGCGACACTGGAACAGGTTTGGGGTCGGCCCGCCGTTGCTGAGCTACGAGACCGGCTGGCCACCGCCGAGGGACCGCACGAGATGCTGACGCTGCTCGAGGACGAGCTGATGCGACGGCTGGCCGACGCTGCCGGCCTGGGGCTGGTCCGCCATACGAGCAGCGTCATCGCTGCGACCAGCGGGGCGGTGGCTATCGACGACCTGAGGGTTTCCGCTGGTGTCAGCAGCACCCACCTGGCGCAGCGGTTCAAGGAGCTCATCGGCGTCACGCCGAAGCGGTTGGCCCGCACCTACCGCTTCGCCGCCACCGTGTTCTCGATCAACCCGGCCGAGCCGATCGACTGGGCCGACCTCGCCAGTAGCGCGGGCTACTTCGATCAGGCCCACTTCGGCCACGAGTTCCGGGCGTTCACCGGGCTCACACCTACCCGGTACGTCGAAGTCCGGCGGCGGTTCCTGCGCGAGCACCCCGGCCACGTGCTGGACGGCTGGCCGCTGCCGACCGATTGATTTCTTACAAGAGCGGCAGCCCGCGAGACCCTAACCTGAGGGGATCCCCAAGCAGAGGAGCGCCCGTGGGCGAAGTGGTCATGTACAGCTCGGTGTCGGTGGACGGCTTCATCGCTGACCAGAACGATCAGCCCGGACCGCTGTTCGACTGGTTGCTCAGCGGTGACGTGCCGTTGGACGAGGGTGGCGTGTTGAAGGTGTCGCAGGCGTCCTACGACCACACCCGGCCGTACTGGGACAGGATCGGGGCGACAATCGCCGGCCGCCACGTCTTCGACATGACGGACGGCTGGGACGGGAAGCCTCCGGGCGGGGTCGACCACGTGGTCGTCGTGACGCACCGGCCGGCGCCCGAGGGCTGGGACCCCGAGGCGCCGTTCCACTTCGTCGACGGTGTCGAGGCAGCCGTGGCCAAGGCGCAGGAGTTGGCGGGTGACCGCCTCGTCGAGGTCGCCGCTGGCGACGTCGGTGGCCAGGTGCTTGCCGCAGGGCTGGTCGACGAGGTGCGCATGGACGTCGTACCCGTGGTGTTCGGGTCCGGTAAGCGCTACTTCGGGTCGGTCGACGCGCAGCACCTGTTGGAGGATCCCGACGTGGTGATTCAGGGCAACCGGGTGCTCCACCTGCGCTATCGGGTGCGCCGTTGACCGATCTGAGCGGGTGCACGGCTGCCCGGGAGGGCTTGTTCCCGCTGTTCCGTTACCACCTCGATCCAGTCGCTACCGGGTCGGCCGTGCCCACGGACGAGGCGTGCGCGCTGTGCGGGTTCGCACGCGGCTGGCGGTACGCCGGGCCGATCTACGGTCGTCGGGTCGATGTGCTGTGCCTGCACTGCATCGCCTCGGGTGAGGCGGCGCGGGCGCTGACGACCGTCGCCGAGTGGCCCTGCATGTTCACCGACGCGACCGACGTGCCGCAGGATGTTCCGCTCGCCGTCGTCGAGGAGGTCACGCAACGTACGCCGGGGTTCGACTCCTGGCAGACGCCGAACTGGCTGTATCACTGTGGCGACGGTGCCGTCTTTCTCGGCCTGGCCGGGTACGAGGAGCTGCGCGCCCACCCGGACGCACTGGGGATGATCCGGGACGACCTGTTCCGGCTCGGGTGGTCGACAGATCAGGCCGACGAGATGCTGCGGCGGATGGACCGGACCGGTGAGCCGACGGCGTACCTGTTCCGGTGCCTGCACTGCGGCGTCTACGTGGCCTCCTGGGACATCGGGTGACGGACAGCGGCAGGGACAGGTGCGCGGACACCGAGGCGTCGGCCGATGGTGGGCGGATCGACGTGACGTACATCCGGCGTTGGCGCGAAGACGTCTCGGCGTGCCTGGCCCGACTCTTGCCGGGATTCGAGGCGCGGTGTGGTTACCCGCCGGGCCGACACACGATCGGAGGCCCCGCGG
>NZ_JBSFBM010000099.1:0-20135 GCF_053592955.1 Micromonospora sp. NPDC002411
GGGGCCGTTCGCGGCCAGTGCCACCAGCACCGCCACCGCGCCGGCCACCGTCGCCCCGATGATCGGCACGAACCCGCCGAGGAAGGTGATCAGTGCCAGCGGCAGGGCGAGCGGCACCCGCAACACCACCAGGGCCAGGCCGATGCCGATCGCGTCGATCGCGGCGATCAGCATGGTGCCCCGGCTGTACGCGCCCAACGTCTGCCAACCGGCCCGGCCGGCCTCGGCCGCAACCGACTGGTTCGCGCCGGACACCCGTGACAGCACCCAGTGCCACATCGACCGGCCGTCCTTGAGCAGGAAGAAGAGCAGCACCAGGGCGAGCAGCGCGGAACCGAACACCTCGGTGGCCGTCCGGGCGCCCGACACCGGGTCCGGCGAGCTGCCGCTCAACCCTTCCCGGGCCTGGTCGACCAGCCGGTCCAGCTGCGCTTCGCTGACCGGCAGCGTCGACGTCACGAAGTCACGGCTGCGCTCGACCCCCTGCGTCAACTCCTGACTGAGCTGGTCGAACTGGCTCGCGGTCAGGTTCCACACCAACGCACCGACACCGACCAGGATGCCGAGCAGCAGCAGCACTGTGCACAGCGCGGCCAGTGCCGCCGGCAGACGCAGCCGACGCAACAGGAGCAGCACCGGGTCGAGCAGCGCGGTGAGGAAGACGGTGGCGGCCAGCGCGATGGCCAGCGGTGCCAGCAGGACGGCGATCTTGCCCAGCAGGTACAGCCCGGCGACGATCACCACCAGGCATGCGCTCCACAAGACCGCGGTCCGGACCAGCCAGGGCAGCGCCGCCCAACTCTGCCGCGGGCCGGGGTCGCCGGTCCTGGTTCCGGGTTCCTCTGCCGCCATGTCGGTCCTCCTCGATCTCGGCGAGGTCGGTACCCAGCCGGTCGTGCGCCGACACCCGTTTCGCGTCGACTCCCCGTCAGCGGCTGCCCGCGCGGATCGTACGCCGGTTCGGAACCCCCGGGTGGGTGTTCGCCTACCGCGTCCGGGACGACGGCGTTTGCGTCGCCGGCGCGAGGGAACGCGACTGGTGGAGCCGGAACTGAAGGGGGAGTGTCGTGGGTGACTTCATGGACAAGGCCAAGGACTTCGCGAACAAGCACGACGAGCAGGTCGACAAGGGCATGGAGAAGGCCGGTGACATGGCCGACAAGCGCAGCGGTGGCAAGTACACCGACAAGATCGACAAGGGTGTCGACCAGGCTCAGGCGCGTACCGGTCAGGGCGACCAGACCCGTTGACCCACCGGAAGCGCCCCGGGTCGCCGTGCAGTCGGCGGCCCGGGGCGCTCTTGTCGGGCTCAGCGCTGCTGCCGCTCGCGCAGCTCGTCCATTGAGGTGGGACGCCCGCTCAACGCGTCGCGCAGCCGGTCGACCAGGCCGATGCCGGGAGCGAGCAGCTTGTTCGCCGGCGGGTGGTCGGGTGAGCCCGGGTGCGGCCGGGTCGGACCGATCTCCTTGACCGCCTCCACCTTGGCGGCGACGTCGACCAGTTCCTCCCGGGCCGTCGCCGCGCGGAGCCGGGGAAAGAGTTCGTTCTCCTCCTCGCGCACGTGGTCCCGGATCGTGCTCGTCAGGTGGGCGAGCAACTCGTCGAAGCGGGGGTCGGACGGCTCGACGGACTCCAACTCCTTCATGGTCCGTTCGGCCTCGGCGTGCTCCGCGACTTCGCGGTCGGCGATCTCGTCGCCGTCGGGCAGTGCCTTACGAGCGATCGGATAGACGTACGCCTCCTCCGCGACCGAGTGGCGGACGAGTTCGGCGATCACCACGTCGGCGAGGTGGCGGCGGTGTTCGAGGGCGCCCTGCCGGGTCTCCAACTCGACGAAGAGCGCCTCGACGGCACGGTGGTCGGCGACCAGGATGTCGACGACGTCACGGTCATCGGTGGTGTGTGGGTTGGTCATCTCACGGCCCCTTACCGGTTGCGGATCGGTGGGAGGTGTGACGCCCTGGTACCCCCACGGGGCTGCACAAACCTACAGACGACGATGCGTTGGAGGAGGCCTGTGGTGCCCCGGGGACGGGTGGTGCCGGACCTGCACGATTGCCCCCTCCCCGCCGGGGTAACCGCCGCCATGGCCGACGACCGCCCACCCGCCGACCGCGATCGGTCGCGTCTCGACGAGGCTGCCGAGCGGAGCGGCCAGGCAGTCGAACGGGTACGGCACCGGGGCGGTCAGGCGGGCCGGATCCGGGCCCGGCAGTGGGAGATCACCCTGGTGATCTCCGTCCAGGCCGGGCTGGCCGCGGCGATCGCCGCTCTGCTCGCCAAGAATCTGCTCGGCCCCGGATCGCACGTCTTCGCCCCGGCCGCCGCCGTCGGAACGATCGCCACCGCCATCGGGCAGCGGGCCCGACGCACCTTCGAACTGCTGGGTGGCGTGTCGCTGGGCATCGTCATCGGGGACACCCTGCGGTACCTGCTCGGCTCGGGGCCGTGGCAGACCGGCGTCGTCGTCGCGCTGGCCATCGCCGCCGCGCTGCTGGTGGCCGGCAAGGGGGGCGCGCTGGTCGGTCAGGCCGGCGGTACCGCGGTGCTGATCGCCACGCTGGCCCCGATGGACCGTGGTCTGGAGTTGCCCCGGATCTTCGACGCGCTCGTCGGCGGAGCGGTCGGTCTGGTGGTGGTCGCGCTGCTGCTGCCGATCAACCCGATGCGGGTGCTGGACCGAGCCGCGGCGCCGATCTTCGAAGTCCTCTGCGACCAACTCGCCGAGCTGGCGCAGGCCCTACGGGAACGTGACGGCGACGGGACGCTTCGCGTTCTGGGACGGCTCCGGGACACCGAAAGCGACCTGGGTCGGCTGCACGACGCGCTGAGCGGTGCGGAGGAGGTGGTGACGATCGCTCCGGCCCGCTGGCACCGCCGCCAGCAGTTCCACAGGTACGCCCGCAGCGCCGACCACCTGGAGCGTCTGCTGCTCGACAGCCGAGCCCTGGCCCGCTGGTCGTCGACAGCATTGCAGTACGGCGAGCCCATCCCGTCGGAGCTGCCGGACGCGATCGGCCGGCTGGGCCGAGCGGTCGCTGAGATGCGTACCGAGTGCAGGGTCGGCGAGGACCCGCAGGCCACCCGCCGGCTGATCGAGGAGTGCGCCGAACTGGCCGGGCGTGCGGCGGTGAGCGGGGTCGGGTCGTTCGGCGAGTCACTCGTCACCGGACTGCGGACCGCAGCCAGCGACCTGCTCCGGGCCTGCGGGTACGAACCCGACGACGCCAACCGGATCGTGCGTCGGGCCGCCGGTGCCGGGGAGGCGGAGCTGCACCCACCGGCCCGGCGAACACTGCGCCGGTTGCGGCCGGCACGGTCCATCCGAGCGCGTCGCCGCGCGCACCTCGCCTCCCGTGCCCGAGACGAGAGCCGGGCCGGCCTCCCCCCGAGGGAGAGACCGGCCCGGTGAAACTCGTCCAGGTTAGGAGGAGTAGCCGCGCTCGGCGATCCAGTTGGCGACCTTCGGGAGGCTCACCCAGTACTCGCCCAGCGCCGGGTCGGCCGGGTCGGCGACCCGGATGGTGTCGCCACCGTCCCGGTAGCCGACGAGGGTCAGGTAGTGGCCGCCCTCGTACGAGTGCGGGTTGCCGTCGGTGTCGACGGTCGTGCCCTTGATGTTGGCAACCACCGGCCGGCCGGCGTCCACCGCCGCCAGTACGTCCCGACGCAACTGCTCGACCTGGTCGGGCCGGGCGACGGAGTCACGGATCTCGGTGGTCCGATACTTGCCGCCGGTCAGCTCGTTCAGCACCCGGGTGGTGTCCAGGGCCGAGGGGGTGCCCGCCTCGGTGGTGCCGAGCAGCTTGGCCACCTCGTCCTGGGAGAGCGCCTTGCCCTGGGCGGACAGCGCGATCCGGGTCGCGGCCGGACCGCAGTAGTAGAAGTTGGGCTGGGCCTGGTAGTCGACGCCGAGGATCCGCTCGGCGGACCGCTGGGTCTGACTCGTCGACGTCTGTGCGGGGGCAGCCGGGGCGGCCTGGGCGGCCACCGCCGGGCCGAGGGCGCAACCGCCGGCGACCAGCAGGCCGGCAACGGACAAACCGCTCTTCTGGACGATCGGATTCATGGTCGAGTCTCCGTTCGGGGGGTTGACGTCTCCGCGCAGCGGAGGACGCAGCACCGGGAATGGCGCTCGGCTCAACACGGGGGGCGACCAGCGGCGGGTTCGGCCGTTGGCGCACCGGGGACGTAACGGCCCTGCTCCGGCGGACATTCCGCCGGCGGCGTGGTGCGGCCGTCGCGATCAGGTGTAACGGCAGGAGGCCGGGCGGGATTCCACCGGCCCTCGGTGGTTCAGAGGCTCCCCAGCAACCCGGTCACGGTGATCTCGATGACCACCCGCTCGGAATTCGGACGGGGGGTGCGATACCGCTCGGCGTAGCGGCGTTCCGCCTCCTCCACGGAGGCCCGGTCCGACCGCAGTACCGCGCGGCCCTCGATGGTCAGCCAACGGCGGCCGTCCACGTGGCAGACCGCCACCGCCGCTCCCGCCGGCCCCGCAGCGGCCACCTGGCGGGCCTTGCTGGACGTGCCGGAGGTGATGACCCGGGCCAGTCCGGCCGCCGGGTCGAGGGTCACCCCGACCGGTACGACGTGCGGGGTACCGTCGGCCCGCAGAGTGGTCAGCGTGGCAAGGTGACGTTCCGCGCAGAAAGCGACAACCCGCTCATCGTGCACGTCCAGTCGATGACCGCCCACCATGCCCGCCCCCTGTCCGCCGCACCGGCCCCGATCATGGCACGCGACGTGCGCGGTCCCCCTCCGGCAGGGCGTCCGGCTGACCGGGCAGGCGTCGACCGGCCGCCCGACGTTTGTGCACGAGCCGGGTGAGGTAGATCAGCGCGCCGGCCAGGACACCCATGTCGTCCAGGTAGATCGGGTCGGGAAGCACGTCGACCGGGAAGATCGTGTAGATCAACGCCCCGTAGAAGGCGACCTTTCCGCCCGTGCCGAGCCCGGTCAACATCCTTCGCGTACGCACCACCCGCACCGCCAGCACCACGGCGCCGGCGAGTGTGGCGATCGCCAGGATGCCGGCGATCACCACGAGGACCCACGCCTGTCGGGACATGCCGTCACGCTAACGCACCGGACGGCAGGTGGCTCAGAACGCGGGCACCGCCGCGCGACCGCGCGCCGTCACCTTGTTCTCCCGGGTCTGCTCGACGTTCTCCCGGGTCTGCTCGGCCGCCGACCGGGCCACCTCGCTGAGCGGCAACACCGACGGATCCGCGACCCGTCGTCCGGTGGCGGCGTGCGCCTCCTCGCGCAGACTGCGGGCCGCCGCCACGGCCAACTCAGCAGCCCGCCAGGCGACCTGCTCCTGCTCGCGAGCAGCGGCGTGCCTGGCCGCCAGGTTGTCGCGGATCGCGCGTTGCAGCACCAGCTCCTGCTCGACCGGGTGCAGCCGCGGGTCCCAGCCGTCGCGGTGCGCGAACACCTCGCTGAGCTGCTCCACCGACAGTTCCCGCCGCCAGTACGCGTTCAGCGCCGCACGGTGCAGGTAGCGCTCGCGGTCCACGTACTCGGCTGGCGTGCGGGCGGTGTGCGGCAGCGGCATCGCGGCCGCGGCGGCGAGCCGGCGCACGGCCGCCTCGGCTGCCTCGTACGCCTGCCAGGCTGCCTCGACCGACTCCTGCGCGGTCACCCACTCCGCCCGACGGCGCTGGGCGGAGGTGGTCGCCCGCTCGGCGGCCACAGCGACCTCCTGCGCGTACCGGCTCTGCTCGCGTTCCTCCTGCACCTGTTCGAGTTGGCTCGGCATGGCCGCGCGGCGGATCCGGGCGCCCGGGTCGATGCGGAGTCGGCCGGGCCGCAGCAGAAGCGCGGAGACGATGACGCCGACCACCCCGAGCAGGCTCAGCCAGATGACGGCGGCTCGGGACAGGTCGGGCAGGGCGGCGGAGAGGATGGTCTGCATGATCAGCACCTCGCGGTCGAAGGCGGGTATCGACGGGTGGCAGGAGGAGCCCGACTGCGCCGGTCAGCCAGGTGATGGGGTCGTCCCGTCGACGGAGACTCGGTTGCCGTGACGGACGACCCGGAACCGGGCCTCGGGAATCGCCGGAACTGGATCAGCGGGCGGGCGGACCGCGCCGCGCCGGAGTGCCACGGCCGGGATCGATGGCCGGCGTGTTCTGCGGGCCCTCCGCGACCACAACGGGTGCGGCGACGGTGTCGACCGCGTCGGTCGGCGGCGCGGCGGGCTGGCCGGCACGCTCGGTGGCCGGGCCCGTATCAGGGCGGACCGTTGGCACCCGGCTGCTCACGGCGCTCGGCCGCAGCTGCGTCGGGGTGGGCGGCGGCGTCGCGGCGAGAGCGCCACCGAGGCCGACCGCCAGCACCAGCGCGGTGACCGCCAGTCGGGTCAGTTCGCGCAGCGACCGCAGCACAGCCCACCGGGCTGGGCGGACACAGGCTGCGGACGACACCCGACCAACCTATCGCCCACCGCGGTGTGCCGCAGCACGGTGGCGGCCTGATCTGCCGTGACCACCACCACCCTGAGCACAGTGGACGGTGCTGATCCTCGTCCGAAAGCGGCTGTGCCCCCGCCCGGATCGGGTCCGGTCGGGGGCGCAGCCGTCGTTCATCTCCCGCCTGCAGGGGCGACGGCGCTCCTTCAGGCGGGCTGTGGTCAGTGGCCGCTGCCGAGCACCGGCGGCGCGGCGTCGCCACCGTCGCGCCACACCATCTCGTCCTCGGTCAACCAGGTCAGCCGCTCGTCGGAGTCGTCGTCCTGAGGTCGGCCCCGCCCGCCGAGCACACCGGAGTTGCCTCCGCCCGGCCGGCTGTTGCCGCCGGCCGTGGCTCCCCGGCCGCCACGCTGGCCGTCGATGCTGCGCCCGATCCCGCTGGCGGCGCGGCTCTCTGCCGGGGTGGCCCCACCGGCCGGACGAGCCGACGTGGTCGGCGTGCTGCCCGAACCGGCGAGCGTCGCGGTGCGGAGGACTCCGCCGGCCGGCGCACCGCCCTGCCCACCGAAGAGCAGGCCGGGCCCGGAACCGGCGGCGAGGGTCGCCGTGCTCGGCCCGGACAGCCCGACCAGCCCGGCAGCGCCACCGGCGACCAGCGCCCCACCGACCAGCGAGTCAGCCCCGGCCAGCGAGGTGCTCCGAGAATCGGAGTCGCTGCCGGCGCCGATCGGACCGCCCGCGACGGCCGGCGCGCCACCGGTGCCCGTGCCGTGTTGGCCGGGGACCGAGGCGTCACCGACGCCCGGCGGCTGGGCGGCGCGGTCGGGCCTCGCGATGGTCGCATCGCCGGTACGCGCGCTGACGCCGGTGCTGCTGGGCCCGGCGTTCGCCTTGGCGACCGTCGGAACAGCCTGTGGGGACGTCGGGTCCTTGCGGGCGGTGTCCGGGGTGTCCGGATGTGGCAGGGGCGGATCGACGACCCGGTCGTAGGCGGAGATCTCGTAGCCGCCAGCCAACTCGGCCACCAGGTTCACCATCCGCTGGTGGGCCTTCTCCTGCTCTTCCTTGTCCTGCTGGTGGCCCACGATGCCCATGACCACAGCGCCCGGCAGACCGAAGGTGGTGGCACCCTTGACCGCGCCGGAGATCGCCTTGTCGTTGTCGTCGGTCTCCTCCGGGCTTTCGGCCTGCTTGCGGGCGGTCCGTAGATGGTCGGCCATCATGGTCAGCCCCTGCTTGATGCCAGCCATCCCGTCGCCCAACGCGTCGGAGTGGGCGACGATCAGGCTGAGCCGCCGGTTGAACTCCCGACCCGCCGAACCCGTCCAGGTGTTGCTCAGCTTCTCCAGGTCGCCGTTCAACTCTCGGCCGAGACCGTCCAGGATGCCCTTGAGCTCGGCCCACTGGGCGGCCACACCCTCGATCTGCTCGGGCTGGCCGGCCATCACGCCGTCATAGAGCTGCTGGTGGGTGTTGCCCTGGTAGCGCTGGGTGTAATCAGACACGCCCGTCCTCCTTCGGCTCGAACGCCCGATCGACACCGTTCAGCGCCGCTGTGACATCGGTGGCGTTGGCCGCGTTACGCGCCTCGGCGGTGCGGTAGTTGGTCAGGATCGTGCTGGTCGCCTGCTGTGCCGCGAGCACCGCCTGCCGGACCCGTTCGGCCTGGTCGACATAGGACTGGTGAACCTCGCTGTAGCGACGCGCCTGGTCGGTGGCGTCCAGGAACGTGCCGAGCGCCGGCGGTCGGCACTGCATTTCGGTATTGAGCTTGCGCAGCACCGACTCCACCTGACTCAACCGCGAAGCCAGGTGCTGGTGGAAGTCCTCAAGGGACAACAGGTCGACTTCCGTACGCCCGGTCATGGCAACATCCCCGTCGTTCTGGTTGACAACCGTCAGCGACATCCAGGTTAGTCCACGGCTACGACGCGGGGCGACCCGTCATCGCTGCTCAGCCATCCGCCCCGATCACTGCCCCTCGGGCGAGAAGACCGACATCGCGGCGTCGCGGCTCAGGGTGGGCCCGGTCGGGATCAGCGAGAGCAGCGAGCCCGGCACCGCCAGCGGAGTGACCCCGCCGTAGCCGAGCACCCCCAGCGTCGCCGCCGAGCCGAGCGGGTACCGGATGCCCTGCGGGCTGATCAGGTAGATCGTCGACCCGGCGGCGCCGGAACCGCTGGTCCCGGCACCGGGTGAGGCCTGCGCGATGACGCCCTTGCCGCCGGGCAGCAGCACCGCCTCGGTGGTCCGTACGGCGTCCCGCCTGGTCTGTGGCACCGGCACCGGGCCCGGATTGGCAGCGGTCAGCTCGGCCGGCGCCCGTTCGAAGACCTCCAGGGTGGTGGTCGGCGGCCCGCCGGTGCTGCTCGCCCGGTACGTCGCGCACAGCGCGGTCTGACCCGAGTTGGTCGGGTAGAAGCTGGGCATCGTCTTCGGCAGCCCCTCCTCCTCGACCCGCTGCTCGACGAACAACTCGCCAGCCTGGTTCGGCGTGATGTCCGTGATCCGACCGCCGCCGCCGACCATCAACAGGGCGGTGATCTCACTGATCGAGGCGAGCCCCTCCCGGGTGAGCACGTAGTACCGCCCGGCGGCGCTGAACACCTGACCGACGGTGGCCGGTCGGTCGGCCACGGTCCGCGTGCTGGACTCGCCCTCGCCCGGCAGGGACGGTTTGCGCAGCGGCGGCCCGGCCGGCACGGCGTTGAGCAGTTGCTGCCCGACCCGGAGCGGCGCCGCGTCGGCCATCTTCAGCGCCGTGATCGTCTGGTCCCCGCCGAGCACCTGGAGTCGGACGTTGTTGGTGACCAGGTAACGCTGGTCGTCCACCACGACGAGCGCCGCCCGGTCGCCCAGCGGGACGCCCCCGGGCAACGCCCGGTCGATCACCACCCGGGTGCGGGAGCGCTGCGGATCGACCGGATCGGGCACGTCGCAGACCGACCAGGGCAGACCGGTCAGCGACTTGCGGTCCGGCAGCGCGTCCGGTGCGCCGACGATGCCGAGGGTGAGCCCGCGTGGCCGGTCCCGCAGGGAACTCTGGGACATCGTCCGCACCGTCGCGTCCGGCTGGTCGAGGATCAGACGCGCCGAGGCGTAGTTGAGCGTCGGGTGGAGCTGCCCCTCCAGGAACACGTACGTCGCGCCGGTCTCCCGTTCGATGACCAGGGTCTGGTCCTCCAGCGGCGCGGTGTTCCCGGTGAGCTGACCGTAGGCTCCGACCCCGCCGAGCACGACGGCCGCGGTGATGACACTGCCGAAGACAGCCATGCCGAGCCTTCGCATCGGCAGGTTGGTGGTCTCCGGATCGCCCGACAGCAACGCGGAGACGATCCGGCGGGTGACGAAGCGGTACGCCTGCACCTGATCGCGGCGGGTCCGCATGACTTACCTCCGGCAGGGTGGATCCGCGACGATCAGGTCGGGGCGCCGTCGCGGGCTTCCCTACGATAAGGGGCCGACCGGGGTTCCTTGGGACCACCGTTCGTGGCCGACGCCGGACCGACCCGGCGCAGAGCCGTACGTGCAGGAGGGACAGTCAGCGATGACGCAGGTTCAGGCACGACCCGCCCGAGCGGCCACGGACCCGTCCACGACCCGCTCGACGCCGCCGAGTGACCGACCCGGTGGGGGGCGAGTCGGCCCAGTGCTGGTCGGGCAGCTCGTCGTGCTGGAGTTGTGCGTGCTCGGCGTCTGGGCGGCGTCGACGGGGCCCAGTTGGCTGCTCGCCGTTGCGGGCGGCGTGGCGGTGCTCGTCCTCCTGGCCACCTTCGCCCGACGGGGAGGCCGCTGGTGGTTCGAGGACCTGCTGCTGCGGCGGCGGCTGCGGAGCCGTGGTGAGCGCGCGTCGGCCGCGGTGGCCGGTGGCACGGCGGCGGACCCACGTTTGGCCACTCTCGCCCCCGAGCTGAGCATCATCGAATTGACCGATCGGGGCACCCGGCTCGGCATCGGGCAGGACGCCCAGGGGTGGTTCGCTGCGGTCGCGTTGCAGTCCGTCAGCGGCGCGACGGTCGGATCGGTACAGGCGTCCACGATGGACCAGATTTTGCGCGTACTCGCCGACTTCAGCGCCCCGGTGTCCCGGGCCCAGGTCGTCGCACACACCCTGGTCTGGTACCCGGCGCCCGGCGCGCCGCCGGCCGCGCACCGGACCGTCTGGGTGGCGTTGCGCCTCACCGTTCGCGACGCGCGGGTCGAGGCGGTGAGCCGGGGCGGCGGGCTGCCCGGTGTGCACCGGACCCTGGCTGCCGGCATCGGTCGGCTCGGCAAGGCGCTGACCGGTGCGGGCCTGGCCCACCGGCCGTTGGGCCGGGAAGAGTTGCGCGCCGCCATCGTCTCGGCGGCCGGCCTGGACCTGGGGCCGGAAGCGCCGACGGAGACCTGGCGTGGGCTGCACGGCGGCGGGTGGACCCACCGGTGCATGGCGCTGCGAGGCCGAACGGACGCGCCCCTCGGCCCGCTCGTCGACGCGATCACGGCGACCTCGGCGCCGTCGCACACGGTGGCCGCGGCGGTGTCGATGGACGGCCGTGTGGCAGCGCCGTTGCTCCGGATCGCCGCGATGGACGGTCACGTCGAGGCGCTGCTGAAGGTGGTCCGTGACGTCGCGCACCGGACCGGCGTGTCCACCCGGCCCGTGGACGGTCAGCACGGACCGGGCATCTACGCCAGCGCGCCGGTCGCGGCGGCGTTGGGGGCCTCCACCCGTTCGGGACAGCAGTAACCCGGCAGGGCGGCGGTGGGTGGTCAGGGCCGGAGGTTGACGATCCAGCCGTAGAGCCCGCACACCCAGAAGGCGAGCGGGACCAGCGCGATGATCAGCAGGATCTCGGCGATGTCGAGAAGCCGGCCCCAGACCGGTGAGATGCGTTTGCCGGCAACGGTCAGGCCGTAGATCAGGCTGATCACGGCGGCCAGCACCAGACCGCCGAGGACCAGACCGAGCTTGACCGGCAGCGACCCGTCGGTGAAGGTGGCCGCGGCGGCCAGGCCCAGGCCCACGGTCCCGGCGAGCAGCACCGGGGTGCGCTGGGCGCGGCCCAGGAGCGGCCGGGCCCGCAGCAGCGACAACAGCGCCAGCACCAGGCACAGCAGTACCGCCGACAGCCGACCGTCGAGAGCCAGCACGATCTGCGCGCCCAGCACCAGGAGCGCGATCGTCCACAACAGACCGGTCAGGAACTGGTCCGCCCGCTCGCTCCGCTGGAGCACGTGCCTGCCGTCCACCGACTCGGTGTCGGTCTTCAGGTCCTCCGGACCGGTCGGGATCGACGGCACCGGCAGTCGCGCCAGCCGGTAGGCCGTCATCGGCAGCGCCGGCACCACACCGAACGCCACAGCGGCCACCACCGCGGCGGAGGCCGGCGCGTCGAGGCCGAAGACCAGGCAGAGCAGAGCGCCGAGGCCGGTCGCGGCCCCCACCCCGATCGCGGCGAAGAAGAGCGGGTACCGGTCACCGACAGCCAACACGGCGACGGCACCGGCGACCACCGCGGCGGTCGCCGCCACCAGCACGTGCGGGCTGGCCAACTCGGTCAGCGGCCGGTCACCGGCGAGCAGCAGCAGACCGCCGGTGGCGGCGTGCGTCAGGCCGACGATGGCCAGCACCGCACCGGTCTGACTGTCGCCGGCGGCCCTGGACAGCACCGCCGCGCCGACCAGCAACGCCACCGCGACCAGCAGGGCGGCCACCGCGCCGGGCAGGTGCGGTGGGCCGGCGAAGAGCGCGGCGAGTGCGCCGGCGCCGAACGCCGCCGCCGCGAAGACCACAGCGAAGGACCGGGTCGCACCGGCCTGCCAGGCCCCGGGACGTTGGTTGGTGGCGGTGGCCACCGCATCCACCACATCGTCGAAGACGATCTCCGGTGCGGCGGCGGACCGGGGGTTGAAGTAGAGCACCTCACCGTCGCGGATGCTGAGCTGCCCAGCAGTGCGCCCGCCGTCCAGCGGCGCACCGCCCAACCGGGACAGAGCCCAGCCGCCGTGCCGCGCGCCCTCGTCGGCGAGGTCCTCGCCGGCATAGCGCAGCAGGGTGGGGAGCAGGTCCGCAATCGGCACGTCCGACGGCAGCGCCAGATCCATCCGGGTACGCGGAGCCACGATGGTGATCCGGCTCAGTCCACCGGTCGCCGTCTTCGTCGCCACAGTGGCCTCCAGGTGTGCGTCTGCGATCGGCTGGCCGCGATGCTGCGGTCCGGGTCCACCGCGCCCACGGCAGATTACCTACGATGGCGGGCACGTACGATGCCCACCCGCGGGCTCCGGTCCGCGGCGGCACGTCATCAGGGCCGCTTCTGGGGAGGAGACAGCCGTGAGCACGGTGGTGTTCCGCCGGCTCCCGCGTCAGCCGGGACCGGCCCTACCTCGCGGTGAGGTGCTGCTGGAGTCGCCGCCCGAGCTGCCCGAGCCGACACCTCGCGGCATGGGGCAACTGCTCATGATCCTGCCGATGTTCTGCGGGGTCGGTGCGATGGCCTTCCTCTACGCCGGCAAGGGCGGCGGCATGATGACGTACGTCGCCGGCGGCCTCTTCGGTGTCTCGATGCTCGGCATGGCGATCGGTTCACTCGCCAACAGCGGTGGCAAGGACAAGGCCGAGTTGAACGCCGACCGCCGCGACTACATGCGCTACCTGGCGCAGATGCGTAAGCGCACAAGGCGTGCCGCCGAGCAGCAGCGGGCCGCGATGGCCTGGCGGCACCCGGAGCCCGACGCGCTCTGGTCGATCGCCGCGTCCCGTCGGCTCTGGGAGCGGCGGATCACCGAGGACGACTTCGGCGAGACCCGGATCGCCCTCGGCCCGCAGCGACTGGCGGTCGAGATCGTCCCGCCGGAGACGAAACCGGTCGAGGACCTGGAGCCGATGAGCGCCATCGCGCTTCGCCGGTTCGTCCGCGCACACTCCACAGTGCCCGAGTTGCCGACCGCGCTGTCGGTGCGCGCGTTCAGCCGGGTGGTGCTGCGCGGCGACCGCGAGCCGGTGCTCAACCTGACCCGGGCGGCGCTGGGCCAGCTGGCCACCTTCCATGCGCCGGACGACCTGGTGGTGGCGGTGGTCGCCGCGCCGGACCGGCAGTCGTCCTGGGACTGGGTGAAGTGGCTGCCGCACGCCCACCACAGCGCCCGTACGGACGCGGCCGGAGCGCGCCGGCTGGTCTTCGCCAGCCTGGCCGAGGCCGAGGCCGCGCTCGCCGGTGAACTGGCGGCGCGACCCCGCTTTGCACCCGAGGCGAAGCCGTTGACCACCGCCGCGCACCTGGTCGTGGTCATCGACGGTGGCGAGGTCTCACCGACCTGTCAGCTGGTGGGCCCAGGGTTGCTCGGCACGACCGTGATCGACCTTTCCGGGACGGTGCCGCGCGATGCCGGCCGCTGGCTGCTCTGCCTCGACGTGGCCGACGGCAGCTCGCTCGACCTCGTCCGGGGCAGCTCGTCGTCGCCGTTGGGTCGCCCTGACCAGCTCAGCGCCGAGGCCGCCGAGGGGCTGGCCCGGCAGATCGCTCCCTACCGGCTGTCCCAGCAGCAGACCAGCAACGAGGAGCCGCTGGCCCGCAGCATGGAGCTACCGGACCTGCTCGGTGTGGGTGACGCCGCCACGGTGGACGTCCAGAACACCTGGCGTCCGCGCGGCCACCGGGACCGGCTGCGCATCCCGCTCGGCGTCGGTCCGGACGGCAACGTGGTCGAGCTCGACTTCAAGGAGTCGGCGCACGAGGGCATGGGCCCGCACGGCCTGGTGATCGGCGCCACCGGGTCCGGCAAGAGCGAGTTGCTCCGAACGGTGGTGGCCGCGTTGGCGGTCACCCACTCGTCGGAGGAGTTGAACTTCGTCCTGGTGGACTTCAAGGGCGGCGCGACGTTCGCCTCGTTGGAGGCGCTGCCGCACACCAGCGCCGTGATCACCAACCTGGCCGACGAGCTGCCGCTCGTCGACCGTATGCGGGACGCGCTCGCCGGCGAGATGGTGCGCCGGCAGGAGTTGCTGCGGGCAGCCGGAAACTACGTCTCGCGCTTCGAGTACGAGAAGGCCCGTGCCGCCGGTGAGCCGCTGGCCCCGATGCCCAGTCTGCTGATCATCTGCGACGAGTTCAGCGAGCTGCTCGCCGCCAAGCCCGACTTCATCGACCTGTTCGTGATGATCGGCCGGCTGGGCCGGTCGCTCGGCGTGCACCTGCTGCTGGCCAGCCAGCGACTCGAAGAGGGCAAGCTGCGTGGTCTGGACACGCACCTGTCCTACCGGATCGGTCTGCGTACCTTCTCCGCCGTGGAGAGCCGGATCGTGCTCGGCGTGCCGGACGCGTACGAGCTGCCGAACGCGCCCGGTCACGGCTACCTGAAGACCGACACCAGCACGATGCTGCGGTTCCGGGCCGCGTACGTGTCGGGGGCGTACCGGGCGCCGGGGCAGCAGGCAAGCGCCTCACAGGCGTTGGTGCAGCGGCGGATCGTGCCGTACGGCCTCGACTTCGTTCCGGCCCAGCTCCCGCAGATGCCGGTGGCCGCCGCTCCCGAACCGGAGCAACCGGCCGACGGCAAGGCTGTGGCGATGCTCGACGTGCTGATCGACCAGCTCAAGGGCAAGGGCCGCCCTGCCCATCAGGTGTGGCTGCCGCCGCTGGCCGATCCGCCGGGTCTGGGCGAGCTGCTCGGCGCGCTGGCCGTCGACCCGACCTACGGGTTGTGCACCGCGTCCTGGCCCGGGCGGGGCAGGTTGACGGTGCCGGTCGGTGTGGTGGACCGCCCGTACGAGCAGCGCCGTGACCCGATGATGGTCGAGCTGGCCGGTGCCGGCGGCAACGTGGTCATCGTCGGCCGTTCGCTGAGTGGCAAGAGCACCATGCTGCGTACGCTGCTCGCCTCGCTGGCTCTCACGCACACCCCGCGCGAGGTGCAGTTCTTCTGCCTGGACTTCGGCGGAGGCGCGCTGCGCAGCCTGGAGCGGCTCCCGCACATGGCGGGGGTGGCCGGTCGACGCGACGTCGAGGCGGTACGCCGGACGGTGGCCGAGGTGGTGGCCGTCCTGGACGACCGGGAGACCCGCTTCGCCCAGCACGGCATCGACTCGGTGGCCAGCTACCGCCGTCGCCGGGCCGCCGGCGAGTTCGTCGACGACCCCTTCGGCGACGTGTTCCTGGTGGTCGACGGCTGGAACACGCTGCGCCAGGAGTACGAGGAGCTGGAGCAGACCATCACCACGCTGGCCAACCGTGGCCTCGGTTTCGGCGTACACGTGGTGCTCACGGCGGTGCGGTGGGCGGAGATCCGGATCAACATGCGGGATCTGCTCGGCACCAAGCTGGAGTTGCGGCTGGGTGACGCGTCCGAGTCGGAGATCGACCGCCGGGCGGCGACGAACGTGCCGGAGAAGTCGCCCGGTCGCGGCCTGACCCGGGACAAGCTGCACTTCCTCACGGCGATCTCGCGGATCGACGGTCGCCGGGACATCGACGACCTCAGTGAGGCGTCGGTGTCCCTGGCCGGGCACGTGGCGGCGAACTGGCCGGGACGGCCGGCGCCGAAGGTGCGGCTGCTGCCCCGCCGGCTGCCGGTGGGCGAGTTGGCCCGGATCATCGACCGGTCAGCGCCCGGTCTGCCGATCGGCGTCAACGAGTCGGCGCTGGCGCCGGTCTACCTGGATCTGGTCAACGAGCCGCACCTGACGGTCTTCGGCGACGCGGAGTGCGGCAAGACCAACCTGTTGCGACTGATCGCCCGGGGCATCACCGAGCGGTACACGCCCGCGCAGGCCCGCCTGGTGATCGCCGACTACCGGCGTGGTCTGCTGGGTGCGGTGGAGGGCGATCACCTGCTGGACTACGCGCCGTCCAACCAGGCGTTCGCGCAGGGGCTCGCCTCGATCCGCAGCGCGTTGTCCAACCGGCTGCCCGGGCCGGACGTGACCACCGCCCAACTGCGTGACCGCAGTTGGTGGAAGGGTCCGGACCTGTACATCCTGGTCGACGACTACGACCTGGTTGCCTCCGGTGGCAGCAATCCGCTCAGCGCCCTACAGGAGTTGCTGCCCCAGGCGCGCGACATCGGCCTGCACCTGATCATCACGCGTCGGGTCGGCGGCGTGTCCCGGGCGCTGTACGAGCCGGTGCTGCAACGGCTGCGTGAGTTGGACTCCCCGGGCCTGCTGATGTCCGGCAGCCGGGAGGAGGGTGCCGTCTTCGGGACGCTGCGGCCGAGCCCACAGCCACCGGGTCGAGGCACCCTGGTCCGCCGGCGCGACGGCCAGCAGCTGATCCAGACCGCGTGGGCCGAGCCTGCGTGACCGGCGGTCCGATTCACCACCATCCATCGGGCATCGGTGGTCAGGGCTGCGAGGGCTGGTCGGCTTCCGCTACGGTCTTCACTGGAGTGTCCGTCGGTGGGGTGTTGCTGCCTTGCCGCGGGGGAGGGGTGCGGCGAAGCCGCCACCACAAGATGACGGAGGGGTGTGAAGCATGGCGTTCGAGGTCGAAGCAGCGACTCTGCATACCGCCGCGAGTGACGTGCGGTCCACGCGCAGCGAGGTTGACGGCGAGCTGAAGAAGCTGTGGAACGTGGTCGACGACCTGGCAATGGCGTGGAAGGGCCAGGCGTCCACGGGCTTCCAGTCGCTGATGACGCGCTGGAACGAGGACACCGTCAAGCTGCTGACGGCGATGGACAGCATCGCCGACCTGCTCGACAAGTCGGGTACGACGCACCAGGTCAACGACGAAGAGCAGCAGCAGATGCTGGACAAGTTCCACTCTGCTCTCAACCCGTGATCCGCAGGCAGCAGAGGAGGAAATCGTGACGATCAAAGTTGACTACGCTGTCCTCGAGAGCAGCAACCAGCAGATGCAGGCCATCTCGAAGACCATCGACGAGAAGCTCGACACGCTGCGGTCGATGCTGTCCAAGCTGCACTGGGACGGCGAGGACCGGGTTGCCTACGAGCAGCACCAGGCCAAATGGGACACGGCGGTCCGGGACATCAACCGGATCCTGAACGAAATCGGCGGCGCTGTCGGCATCGCCCGCGAGAACTACGTCTCCACCGAGATGAGCAACTCGAAGGTGTGGAGCTGAGAAGTCCGTTGGTGTGGCTCCGGTCCGGTCGACCCGGGCCGGAGCCGCATTGTTTCTGCCCCGGCGAGGTGCTGCCGACCCGGCGGGTCAGCCGGCGGTCGGCGCGTCGGTGCGTCGGCCAGGGCGCCAACCTCGTTCGCGGCCCCGGCTGACGATCGGTCGCCCGATCAGCAGCAGCGCGGCGATCAGCCCGCCGACCAGCGCCGTCCAGATCGCGGCCGTGCGTTGCCAGCCCAGCGGGTCGTCCGGTGCCATCGGCGCGGGGATCGCGCTGGCGGGCGGGTTCGTCCGGGTGCCCAGAAGGCTCGACACCGCCCGGTACGGGTTGACCATGCCGTAACCGATGTCGGCGTTGTGACCTTCCGGCGGGTTGTCGGCGGTGCGCTCCAGTCGTTCAGCGATCTGTTCCGGGGTGAGGTCGGGGTAGGCCGCGCGGACCAGCGCGGCCACACCCGAGACGTACGCGGCGGCGTAACTCGTGCCGCCGTTCGGCTCGGCGCGGTAGCCGGCCCCCCGCGGCGCCGGCCCGATGATGTTCAGCCCCGGCGCGGCGATGTCGACGTAGTCACCACTGATCGAGGTGCCGACGTGACCACCCTCCTCGTTGACCCCACCGACGGCCAGCACCCCTGGGTACGCGGCCGGATAACCCGGCCTACTCTGCTGCCCCTCCTGCTGGTTGCCGGCGGCTGCGACGAGCACCACCTGCTTGGCCAGCGCCCGCTCGACGGCGGCGGTGAGTTCCGGGCCGGGAATGGTCGTCAGGGACAGGTTGATCACGTCGGCGCCCTGCTCGACCGCCCAGTCGATCGCGGCGGCGATCTGCCCGGGAAGCTGCGGGTCGTTGGTGTCCTTGAGGTCCGGCAGGACCCGGATGGGGAGGATGCGGGCGGCCGGGGCGATGCCGCTGAACGGGACGCCGGTGCCTTCCCGGCCGGCGATTATGCCGGCGATCATCGTGCCGTGCCCGACGAGGTCGCACTGGCCCTTGTTTGCCGGCAGGTTGTTGAAGTCGCGACCGTCGAGCACCTGGCCGCTGAGCAGCGGGTGGGTCGCGGAGACCCCGGAGTCGATCACTGCCACCGTCACTCCGGCGCCCCGGGACAGCGGCCACGCCGAGGCCGGTTCCAGTCGGCGTAACGCCCACGGCGGCTGTGCCAGGCCCTCCTCGCCCTCTGGACCGCAGGTGGGGGGTGCGGCGGTGGCCGGGGAGGGTGCCACCAGGCCGGTGCCGAGCAGAAGCGCCAGCATTCCACTGAGGACCGCGCGGGTGGCATGGCGGGAGGAGGGGGTCGCGCTCGACGGCGGGCATTCGCGCACCCGCAGAGATTACCGCTGTGCTCGGTCGGGCAACGGCCCGGCGACGATGGTCAGGCCTGGGGGCTGACCTCCGCGGTGGGCGTCTCGGCGAACAGTGCGAGCAGCGCGCCGACCTGACGGTCGGCTTCGGCGGGGTGCCGGAACCGGCCGGCCGGGTTCAGGGTGTATTCGTTGCGCCTGCCGACGCGGGTGCGGTGCAGGTATCCGTCCGCCTCCAGGTCGGCGACGATCGCCTGCGCGGCGCGTTCGGTCACGCCGACCTCGGCGGCGACGTCCCGCAGCCGGGCGGTGGGGTCGCGAGCGATGGCCAGCAGAACGTGACCGTGGTTGGTGAGGAATGTCCAGTTTCGCCCGCTGCCGGTCGACGTGTTCGTCATCGTGTGACCGCCTTTCCGGATGCCCGCCCTCGGTGCGTCGCCCACGGGTCGATTCGGGGTCAACGTATGAAATCTATATCACGCATCCCTTGACGCGTGTTTCGGTGCGTGTGACGGTGGACCCCGAGCCAGCGCCCGCCGCAGGCCCACCTGAAGCCGTTTGACCAGGTCAGATGCATCGAGACGAGGTGCGGGGATGAGTCATTCCGGAACTACCGGTGGGCAGCCGGGGCCGCAGCGGACCACCGACCGGGCACCCGCGCCGAGCGAGCCGGCTCGGGCGTACACCGAGTTGGTCGCGGGCAACAGGCGCTTCGTCGACGGCGCTCCTCGCCACCCCAACCAGGACGCCGGGCACCGGGCCGCCGTGGCCGACGGGCAGCACCCGTTCGCGGTGATCGTCGGCTGCTCCGACTCACGGCTGGCCGCCGAGATCATCTTCGACCGCGGGCTGGGTGACCTGTTCGTGGTCCGGACCGCCGGCCACACCGCCGGCCCGGAGGTGCTCGGCAGCGTGGAGTACGCGGTGACAGTGCTCGGTACCCCGCTCGTGGTGGTGCTCGGTCACGACTCGTGCGGCGCGGTGCAGGCGGCCCGGGAGGCCGCCGCGACCGGCACCCGACCGCCGGGGCACCTGCCCGCGGTGGTCGACGCCGTGCTGCCCAGCCTGCGCCGGGCCGAGGCCGAGGGTGTGCAGGACATCGACGGCATCGTCGACGTCCACATCGCACAGACCGTCGAGACGTTGCTCGGCCAGTCGCCCGTGCTGGCCGGTGCGGTGGCGCAGGGGCGGTGCGCGGTGGTGGGTGTGTCGTACCGGCTCGCCGCTGGAGAGGTGCGCGCGGTGGCCGCCGTGCCTCCAGCCCGGCCAGCAGGTCACGCAGGCGGCTGGTCACCTGCTCGCGTACCGATCCGTCGCCGGGCAACGTGGCCACGGCGGCCTCGATCCGAC
>NZ_JBSFBM010000100.1:0-20083 GCF_053592955.1 Micromonospora sp. NPDC002411
TGCCCTGGGGCAGCATCGTCGCCGTTGTCGAGATCTGCGAGGCCGGGTTGTGCGTCTTGCTCTCCTGGAGGGGGCCGGTGTCCGCCGCGGCCAGCAGCAGCGCCTGCGCGTCGGTGCGCAACCCCATCGGCTGGAAAGCCTCGATCGCCCGTAGGTGGGTCTGGTCGAGCAGCTCCAACAGGCTCGGGGTGAGGCCACGAGCCGCGATCTCGGCCACCGCGGCGCCGGCTGCCGCGGTGGACGGGAAGACCGCCACCAGGGTCAGCGAGTCGGCCGGTGCGGGTCGCAGCGCCACGGTCACCTCGGTGATCACGCCAAGGGTTCCCTCCGAGCCGACGAAGAGCCGGGTCAGGTCGTAACCGGCCACCCCCTTGGCCGTACGCCGGCCGGTGCGCAGCACCTCACCGGAGGCGAGCACCACCTCCAGGCCGAGGACGTACTCGGTGGTCACGCCGTACTTCACGCAGCACATGCCACCGGCGTTGGTGGCCACGTTGCCGCCGATCGTCGACGACTCCCAGGAACCGGGGTCCGGCGGGTACCAGAGCCCCTGCTTGGCGACCGCCCCGGCGAGCGCCGCGTTGACCACACCGGGTTGGACCACAGCGATCCGGCTCACCGGGTCGATCTCCCGGATCTCGTCCATCGCGACGGTGCTGATGACCACCGCGCCGTCCACAGCGTTGGCCGCGCCGGCCAGCCCGGTCCGCGCGCCCTGCGGCACCACCGGTACGCCGTGTCGCGCCGCCGCCCGCACCACGGCGACCACCTGTTCGGTGCTGCGCGGGCGGGTCACCACGAGCGGGGTGCCGGCGGCGCACAGGTCGGCCTCGTCCCGCTGGTGCATCCGCAGCAGGTCCGGGTCGGTGAGCACGGCGTCGTCGCCGAGCGCGTCGCGCAGGTCGTCGAGGAGATCGGTGGGGGCCATGCAGCCGAGGCTAGGTCGCCGGCCCGCGATCATCAACATGATCGACTGCACGGGATAGCTTGGGCATCATGCTCTACCTGGACCGGCCTGCCTGGCCGTGGCGCGGTCGGCTCTGGTCGCATTTGATCAGCGACGTCTCGTACGCCGAGCTGCACGCCTTCGCCGAGACGCTCGGCGCGCCCCGGCGCGGCTTCGACCGGGACCACTACGACATTCCGGCCGACCGGTTCGCGGCGGCGGTGTGGCTCGGCGCCCAGGTGGTGCCGAGCCGGGAACTGGTCCGGCTGCTCCGCACGGCCGGACTGCGTCGCCCGAAGCACCTGGTCAGCCCGCGCCCTCCGACTCCTCGCTGAGCGCGGCCAGCTCGCGGCGCACGTTGTCCCGGGCGGGCTCCTCCCACCGGCTGGCCAGCGACGGCAGCTTGAACAGCGCGGGCAGCGCCAGCAGGCCGGTCAACACCGCCGCCCGCCCGGCCCGGAAGGCCGGCTCCGGCACGTGGGCGTACTCCCGTCGGATCGCCGCCGCGTACCGCTCGTACGTGGCCGCCGGCGCGGCCAGCACGGCGAGGTCCGCGTCGCAGAGCAGCGCGCCGTCCCGGTCGCCCGGTGTCACAGTGTGCCCGGCGGTGAGCAGCACCAGCCGGCGAACCTCGGCGACGGAGGACGCCGGCACCCCGAGCCCGGTGAGCACCTCGTCGGCCACCGCGGCACTGTCGTGCTCGTTGTCGTGACCGGCGGCTCGCGGGTCGTAGACGGCGTCGTGGAACCAGGCCGCCAGCCGCACCAGGTCGACCTGGCCGGCGAGGTCGGCGTGCTCGTCCACCACGTCGAGCACCGCCGTCAGGTGGGCCACTGTGTGATAGTGCCGGTGCGGCTCCCGCCACCGGTCGAGCAACTGCTCCCCAGCCCTCGCCGACGTCGCGTCCGGGCCCGCGCCGACACCCCGGACCGCGATTCGCCACCGATGCAGCAGATCAACCACCGCCCGAGTCTGCCGCATCCGCCCGCCAGGCGCGGGAAGGGAGGATTCAGCGCGCCCACCACGGGTAGTCGCGCCCATGGCCGTGGCCCGGGACAAGCGACAGCCGATGGTGCGACGTACCGCGCTGCGTGACGGGCTGGTGGACATCGACGGTGCCCGGATCGCCGAGGCGACCGAGCAACTGCGCCATCGCAGCCGGGCCACCCTGCACGACCGTCTGCACCGGGTACGGATGGCCGGCGGGCTCGCCGTACAGGCCGGGCTGGCCGCCGGGCTCGCGTACCTGATCTCGCACAAGGTGCTCGGCAACCCGCAACCGGTCTTCGCGCCGATCTCTGCCGTCGGCACCCTCGCCGCGTCGGTGGGCCAGCGGTTCCGCCGGACCATCGAGTTGATCGTCGGGGTGGGGGTCGGGGTGGCCGTCGGCGACCTCTTGATCTACCTGCTCGGCACCGGGGCCTGGCAACTCGGCCTGGTGGTCACTGTCGCGATCCTGCTCACCATTTTCGCCGGGGCGAGCGTGGCCATCGTCATCCAGGCTGCGGCCACGGCGGTGCTGATCGTGACACTGAGCCCGTCGACCCAGAACCTGGAGATCCCCCGCTTCGTCGACGCGTTCCTCGGCGGTGGGATCGCGCTGCTGGTCACGGCGGTGCTGCTACCGCTGAACCCGCTTCGAGTGATCAACCGCGCCGCCCGACCCGCCCTGGACCTGCTCGCCACCCAACTCGACGCCACCGCCGACGGGCTGCGCAGTCGGGATCGGGCCACCATCCAGGGCGCACTGGAGCGGCTGCGCGACAACAAGGAGGAGTTGGCCACGTTGGGCGAGGCGATCGAGGGCGCGAAGGAGACCGCCACCCTCTCCCCGGCCCGCTGGCACCGCCGCGATGAACTGACCCACTACGCGGAGGCGGCCGACCCGATCGACCGGGCGATGCGCAACAGCGGCACCCTGATCCGCCGATCGGTGACCCTCATCGAGGACGAGGAGCCGGTGCCCGAATCGATGCCGGACGCGGTCGGTCACCTCGCCGAGTCGGTCCGGCTGCTCAAGCACGAGTTCGCTGCCGGGGAGGAGCCGGAGAAGGCCCGGGAGCGGTCCCTGCGGGCGGTCAGCGAGGCCGGCCGGGCGTACGGGGCCGGCGTCGGCTTCTCCGGCAGCGTGGTGGTCGCCCAGATCCGCACCACAGCGAGCGACCTGCTGGTGGCCTCCGGGATCGAGCAGGAGGAGGCGAACCGGTGGATCCGCACCGCCTTCGGGGAGCAGGAGCGGCCGGTCGCCGAGCCGGCCAAACCCGACGAGACGCCGAAACCGCCCACCGCCCCACCCGTCGGCTGAGCCCTCACCCCAGGTCGGCGAGCGCGGCGAGCAGCTTGTCCACCTGCGCCTCGGTGGTGCCCAGGCCGATGCTGGCCCGCAGCGCCGTGGGCGGCAGGTCCCGTCGGCCAGTACGCCCCGCCGCCTCGCTGAGCAGACGTCGCGCCAGCGGGTGGGCGCAGAACAACCCGTCGCGTACGCCGATGTGGTGTTCGGCGGCCAACCGTGCGGCCACGTCGCTGGAGTCCCAGCCGACGACCACGAACGAGACGATCCCGACGCGGGGCGCGTCCGGGCCGAAGGTGCGCAGCTCCACGACGTGCGGCAGAGCGGCGATGCCGGTCCGCAGTCGGGTCAGCAGCGCCTGCTCGTGGGCGGCCAGCGCGGCACGGTCGGCGTCGTCGAGCGCCGTACACACGGCCGCCAGCGCCACCGCGCCGAGCAGGTTCGGGGTGCCGCCCTCGTGCCGTGCCGGCCCGGTCGCCCAGTTCACGTCGTGGGTCGCCGGTCCGACGTGGCTGGTGGCACCGCCGCCGGCCAGGTACGGCGGTGCGGCGTCCAGCCAGTCCGCCCGGCCGATCAGCACACCCGCACCGAACGGCGCGTACAGCTTGTGGCCGGACACCGCCAGGTAGTCGACGTCCAACGCGAGCAGGTCGACCGGGGCGTGCGGGGCGAGTTGCGCGGCGTCCAGCACGATCCGGGCGCCATGCCGGTGGGCCACCCGGGCCAGCTCGGTGACCGGCCACAGTTCCCCGGTCACGTTGCTCGCACCGGTCACCGCGACCAGCACCGGCAGCGCCGGGTTGCTGCCCCGGCGCAGTTCGGTCAGGGCGGCGGCGAGGTCGCGTACCGCAGCGTCCGGGTCGGTGGGCACCGGCAGCCGCACCGAGCCGCGCGGCCAGGGCAGCAGGTTGGCGTGGTGTTCACCGGCGAAGGTGACCACAGTCGTGCCGGCCGGCAGGGCCCGTGCCAGCAGGTTGAGCGCGTCGGTCGTGTTGCGGGTGAAGATCACGTGATCGTCGGCTCGGGCGCCGAAGAAGTCCCCGACCGTCTGTCGGGCCTGCTCGTACGCGAGGGTGCAGCGTCGGGGCAACGCTCCCGCCCCACGGTGGACGCTCGCGTACCAGGGCAGCAGCTCGGCCACCGCGTCGGCGGCGGCCCGCGCGCACGGCGCGCTGGCGGCGTAGTCCAGGTTGATCTCGCCCGGTACGCCGAGGACGTCGAGCGGCCCCGACGAGGCCGGCTCGGGCGCGATCGGCTCGGGTGCGGCGTCGAAGCGGGTGGGCAGCGAGGGGAGAAGGGTGACGGGCACGCCGGAACCTCCGGGGTCAGGGACCCCGGGTGCACTGTCGGGACGGGGTCCGCGCTTGCCCAGCACACCGATCGGGCTGGGCCCGGTCATCACCCGGGGCACCCCACCGCGAACTCGACGAGGGTTGCCGGCCAGCAAGCCGGGGCTTCGCGCTGGCACTCGTGACCTGCCGGCAGCATAGCGGCTACCGATGCGACCGGACCAGCCGGCGGCGGATGGCTACGCTGACCGCATGGCCGACACCCCGCCCGGTTCACCCCTGCCGTCGCCGCCCGCATCCACGGCCCCGTCCGTCGGCGAGGCCCCCCAGATGCCGAGGCGCCGACTGGGCTGGCGGCGGTTCCTGGCGCTGGCCGGCGTGGTGCTGCTCATCGCCGCCTGCGCGGTGTTCATGGTCTTCACGCTCGGCCAGTCGCTCGGCGCGCAGGCCCTGCTCATCGGGGTGGCCGCCGCCATCCTGCCGGTGCCGGTGCTGGTCGCCTGTTTCCTCTGGCTGGACCGGTACGAACCCGAGCCGCTGAAATACCTGATCTTCTGCTTCGCCTGGGGCGCGTTTGTCTCCACCGCCGCCTCGCTGACGGTGAACGACTTCGCCGCCAACCGCTTTGCCGACTGGGGTCTGCCGTCCGCGCTCACCGGAGTGCTGGTGGCGCCGTTCATCGAGGAGTCGACGAAGGCGCTCGGCCCGATCCTGCTGCTGGTGTTCCGCCGCCGCGAGTGGTCCGGGATCACCGACGGCCTGGTCTACTGCGGGCTGTCGGCGGTCGGTTTCGCCATGGTGGAGAACATCCTCTACCTGGGCGGGTTGGGCTACGCGTCCGGTGTCGACAGGTATGGCCCCGCCACCGGCATCCAGCAGGTCATCGCGATCTTCATCCTGCGGATCCTGCTGTTCGGGTTCGCCCATCCGCTCTTCACCTCGATGACGGGTTTCGGCCTGGGCATCGCCGCGCGGACGGCGGACCGGCGGGTGCGGGTGCTCGCCCCGATCGCCGGCCTGCTGCTGGCGATGATGTTGCACGGCACGTGGAACCTGCTGCCCACGCTGACCCAGGCCACCGGCGAGGCCGTGATCATGCTGTACGGCTTCCTGGGCCTGATGGTGCCCGTCTTCTTCGGCACTGTGGGACTGGCGGTGTGGCTGCGCGCCTGGGAGGGGCGGCTCACCGAGCGCGTCCTGCCGGACTACGTACGCGCCGGCTGGCTGAGCCCGCCCGAGGTGGCCGCGTTGAGCAGCCTGGGGCGACGGCACGCGGCCCGCAGTTGGGCGCGGCGGGTGGCCGGTGACGCCGGGGTCCGGGCGATGCGCGGTTACCAGTCCGCCGCCACCCGCCTGGCCCTGCTGCGCGACGGCACCCTGCGCGGCCTGGACCGGAAGGCCGCCGACCAGGAACGGACCGCACGGGAGGAGCGGGAACTGCTGGACGCGATCAGCGCGTACCGGTCGGTCTTCGTCGGTCGGGATCCGCAGGCCCCGGCCGGGCTCTGGGACGGCAGCCGCTACCACCTGCGCTTCCCGGACGGCACCCAGCGCCCGGTGGACGCGCCGGACGAGCCGGTGGTGCCGATTCCGGTGGTGTTGGCCCCCGCACCGCCCCCGGTCGGGTACGCCCCACCCGGCTGGCCCGGCCTGCGCCCGCCCGCGCCGTGGCACCCGGGCCACCACTGACGGCCGCTGGCCTCCGCTGGCGGCTCAGGTCATCAGCGAGGTGAGGAAGTCACCGAACCCCTGGAACATCGCGATCAACGCGGCTCCGATCGCCCGGAACATCTGGGCGGCACCGTCCGGCCGGAAGGCCATGAAGTAGATCAGGAACGCGACGCTGCCCCAGGTCAGCAGCTTCTTCACGAATACCGGCATCGTCCCTCCCCAGGGCCACGGTCGCCGGATGGCTTCCCGTCGTGCGGCCGGGCAAACGGTGCGCGGCAGGGGGAGGGTGGGTCAGAGGTAGAGGCCGGTCGGGTCGTTCTCGATCCGCTCGGCGGCCACGGCGTGCACGTCGCGCTCGCGCAGCAGCACGTACCCGCAGCCGTGCAGCTCGACCTCGGAACGGTCGTCCGGGTCGAAGAGCACCCGGTCGCCGGAGACGATGGCCCGCACGTTCGGGCCCACGCCCACGGCGGTGGCCCAGGCGAGGCGTTTGCCGACCGCGGCGGTCGCCGGGATGACGATGCCGGCGGTGGAGCGACGTTCGCCTTCGCTGCCCTCCATCCGCACCAGCACCCGGTCGTGCAGCAGACGGATCGGCAGGCCGGCGTCGAGATCGTTGTCGGCGGTCACGCCGCAGACGCTACCGTGTGGCCGACGGCGCGCCGCCGGTGGTTACGCCGGTGGTGGCGGGGGCACTGTGTGGCGGAACTGCCCTACGGTGTCGGCAACGGACGTATGCTGTCCGACCTGTCGCCGTGGGTGGACCGGTCTCTTCTGCCAGGAGGTGCGCTTGAGCCGCTTCGAGCGGGTACGCGGGCGGCTTCGCCGCGCCTACCAGTCGCGACAGGAGTCGGCTCGTGCCGACGAGGGCACATCGAGCGAGGAGTTGAGCGACGTGTCGGCGGGCGCCCGGGTGGCGTCCCCGGCCGTACCGGGGCCGACCGCGCCGCCGAATGCCTCGGTCTACGGGGCTGAACCTCCTGTGGACCTGCACAGTTCGACCTCGAGCCGGGATGACGCGGACGTCCCGCACGGGCTACGGATCGCTGCCGCGTGGTGCTGGCGCCTGATCGTGATCGGTGTGGTGGCCTGGGCCCTGCTCCGGATCGTCGGCACGATCAAGATCGTGATCATTCCGTTGGCCATCGCGCTGCTGCTCTCCGCGCTGCTCGCGCCGGCGGTGGGCTGGCTGCTGCGGGCCCGGTTCCCCCGGTCGCTGGCGACGGCGGTGGTGCTGGTCGGCGGCCTGGCCGCGGTGATCGGCACGCTGACCCTCGTGGTCAACGAGTTCATTCGCGGCGTACCGGAGCTGAGCGAGAAGTCCTCGGAGGGCGTCCGGCAGATCCAGAACTGGCTGAAGACGGGCCCGTTGCACCTCTCCGACACCCAGCTCGACCGCTACATCGACGAGGCGCAGGGCTGGATCAACAACAACACCTCGAAGTTCACCAGCGGCGCCCTGAGCACCGCGGCGACGCTGGCCGAGGTGCTGACCGGCACGCTGCTCGTGCTCTTCGCGACGTTCTTCTTCCTGCGCGACGGCAACCGGATCTGGCGCTTCCTGGTCCGGCTGCTGCCGGTGGCCGCCCGGTGGAAGGTCGACGACGCGGGCCGGGCCTCCTGGCAGACGCTTGTCGCCTACGTCCGCGCGACCGTCCTGGTCGCTTTCATCGACGCGGTCGGCATCGGCATCTTCCTGGTCATCTTCGACATCCCGTTCGCCTTCCCGCTGGCCGCGCTGGTCTTCCTCGGCGCGTTCATCCCGATCGTCGGTGCGGCGCTGTCCGGCGGCGTCGCGGTGCTCGTCGCACTCGTCGACAGCGGCCCGGTCACCGCGTTGATCATCCTGGGTGCGGTGATCGGTGTGCAGCAGATCGAGGGGCACGTGCTCCAGCCGCTGATCATGGGACGGGCGGTCGCCCTCCACCCGCTCGCGGTGATCATCGGTATCGCCGCAGGTGTCGTACTCGCCGGCATCACCGGCGCGCTGGTCTCCGTGCCGCTGATCGCAGTGCTGAACACCGCCGTCCGTCGGCTCGCCGCCCGAAGGGTCCCGGACACCCCACCAGACGCCGTGGTCGTCGCCGCCCAGGCCCCCTAGGGCTAGGGCGTGCCGGCGAGGCGTTCCAGGGCGCCGCGAGCCACCTCAGGGCGCGTCGTATACCAGAACGGGGGCAGCGACCGCCGCAGGAACGGCCCGTAACCGCGAGCCGTCTCCAACCGGGAGTCGAGCACCGCGACCACGCCCTTGTCGCCGGTCGCGCGGATCAGCCGGCCCACACCCTGAGCCAGCCGCACCGCCGCGATCGGCACGCTGACCGCGGCGAAGCCGGAGCCGCCGCCCGCGTCCACGGCAGCTGCGCGGGCCGCCGCCAGCGGCTCGTCCGGGCGCGGGAAGGGCAGCCGGTCGATGACGACGAGCTGACACGCATCACCCGGCACGTCCACGCCCTGCCACAGCGACATCACACCGAACAGGCAGCTGGCGCGCTCCTCACGGAACCGGCGGACCAGCAACGGCAGGGCCTCCTCGCCCTGCAACAGCACAGGCAGGTCGGTCCGCGCCCGCAGCAGCTCCGCGGCCTGCTGCGCGGCCCGCCGGGAGGAGAAGAGCCCGAGGGTACGACCACCGAGTGCTCCGACCAGCCCGAGCAACTCCTCTCCGGCAGCCTCGGGCAGCCCGGAGACGCTGGGGCGGGGCAGGTGCGCGGCGACGTACAGGATGCCCTGCCGGGCGTAGTCGAACGGCGAGCCGACGTCGAGTGACCGCCACCCGGGGCCCTCGGTGGCCGGTACGACGGCACTGGGGGGCACGTCTCCGGCCAGTCGACGGCCCGGCGTCTCGGCCACCGGACGACCTGGGCCGGTGCGGGCAGCCAGCGCGGCCGACGCGGGGGACGGCGGCGCGGGTGGGGGAGCGTCCAGCCCGAGGGCGCGGGCCACCGTGTCGAACCGGCCGCCCAGCGCCAGGGTCGCCGAGGTGGCGACGACGGTGCGCTCGTCGTACAGGTGGGTGGCGAGGGTGCCGGCCACCGAGAGCGGCGCGACCACCAGGGCCCGGCGGCTGCCGCTGTCGTTCTTCTCGACCCAGGCCACATCGTGGTCGCCCTCCTCCAGCAGCCGCTGCGCGGTGGTGGAGAGTTCGTCCAGCGCGGCCTTGGCCTGCTGCTTGCGGACCGGGTCGGGGTCGTCGGACTTGATGTCGCCGATGGCGTCCAGGGCGGAGCGGGTCGCCGCGTCGAGCAGCGTGCACGCCTCCCGCAAGGGTGTGGGCAGCCCGGCGGTGATGCGCCCGGCCGGTGCCTCGGCCAGCCCCACCGCGAGGGCGTCGCCGGCCGCGGTGAGCGCTTCGGCGGTCTCCGGCCGCAGCAGTGTGCGAGCCCGGCGGGTGGTGCGGTCGATCAGCTCCGGCACCAGCTCCGCCTGGGCCGCGGAGGAGACCCGGTCGGCCAGCTCGTGCGCCTCGTCGACGATGAGCAGCTTGTGCGGCGGAACGATGTGCCGGTCGGCGAGCATGTCGACAGCGAGCAGGCTGTGGTTGGTCACCACGATGTCCGCCTCACGGGCCCGGGCCCGGGACGCCTCGGCGAAGCACTCCTGCCCGAACGGGCAGCGGCTCGCACCGACGCACTCCCGGGCGGGCATCGACACCAGCCGCCAGGCCTGGTCGTCCACGCCCGGGTCCAGCTCGTCGCGGTCGCCGGTGGCGGTCTTTTCGGCCCAGTCGCGTAGCCGCTCGATCTGCTTGCCCAGCCGGCCCGCCTCGCCGAGCCACTTCGTCCCGCCGCCGGGGCGAGCCGCAGGGGCGTCGAAGAGGGTGTCCTCCGGCTCCTCCTCGGTGGAGTTGTCGAGTCGGGCGAGGCACAGGTAGTGGTGCCGGCCCTTGAGCACCGCGAAGGTGGGGCGACGCCCGAGCACCGGCTCGACCGCGTCGGCCAGTCGGGGCAGGTCGTGGTCGACGAGCTGGGACTGCAACGCCAGAGTGGCGGTGGAGACCACCACCGGGCCGTCCACGGTCAGCGCCGGTGCGAGGTAGGCCAGCGACTTGCCGGTGCCGGTGCCCGCCTGCACGAGAAGGTGCTCGCCGCCGGCCACGCACTCCTCGATCGCCGTGGTCATCTGCAGCTGCCCGGGACGTTCCGCGCCGCCGGGCACCGCGCCGACCGCCGCCGCCAGCAGCTCCGTGCCGCTGGGTCGGGCACCCGCCGCCGGCCCTTGGCACGGGCCGACGGGGTGGCGGAACCGGTGGCGGTGCGGGGCGGAGTCACCGTGCGACGGTACCCGTCGCCGCCGACACCGGCTGCGCCCATCCGCCGCGTGGCGCGGAGCCGGCCGGCCGGGTCCACGTCGGTCCGCGCCGTCCGGTTACCGCCGCGCTACGACGCGTGGGCAGTATCGGTTAGGGTGCGAATCATGCCGAGCGACATGGTCCGAGTGATCTACCGCAAGTACGACGGCAGCGCCCACCGCGACTACCCGGCCCGCCGGCTCACCGAGGACGATCTCGGCGTCTGGCTCGGCGTGCCCGAGGGCACCGAGTCGGTCTACCACGGCCGGCCTTCGGTGGAGAAGATCCCGTTCGTGTTGCTGGTGCCCCATCGCGCCTGGTGGACGGCCATGTTCAACCCCCCACCGCGCACCAGCGAGGTCTACTGCGACATCACCACCCCGGCCCGCTGGGAATCCGACGACACCGTGAACCTCATCGACCTGGACCTGGACGTGGTGCGGCGTCGGGCCACCGGTCTGGTGGAGTTGCTCGACGAGGACGAGTTCGCCGAGCACCGGGCCCGGTTCGGTTACCCGGACGACGTGGTGGCCGAGGCCGAGGCAGCCGCCCAGCGGCTGTTCGGGGCCCTCGGCGACGGCACCGAGCCGTTCGCCGGCGCGTACCGCAAGTGGTTGGCTCTCGTGGTCTGACACCGCCCACGGCGGGGTCGGTTCACCAGCGCGGCGGCCAGGTGTCGTCGTCGCCCAACGGCACCAGAGCGGCGAGCTTCTCCGGATTGAGCTGGTTGTAGATGGCGGTGATCCGCCCCTCGTGCACCGCGAACGCGGTGACCAGGCGGATGGGCCGGCCGTCGCTGTGCGTCGTCTCCATCTGGAGGCCGAGTACGCCGTCGACCAGCACCGGCCGGGACCGGACGCGTTGGGCGTACCGGCCGGTCCGGCCGAACAGACCGAGCGTGAGACGGCCGACGGCGTCCGCGCCGAGCACCGGCCGCCGTGCCGCCGGGAAGTGCCCGCCGGAGTCGCCGACGAACACCACGTCCGGGGCGAGCACCCTGAGCAACTGGTCCAACTCGCCGGACTCGGTCGCGACGACGAACGCTTGGAGCACCCGACGCTGCTCGGCCAGGCCGGCGGTGTGCCGGGGGACGTCCGGCGCGGTGACCGCCCGGCGTGCCCGGGAGGCGAGCTGTCGGGCCGACACCTCGGTGGTGCCGAGCACCTCGGCGACCCGGGCGAACGGCACCGCGAACACGTCGTGCAGCACGAGAGCGACCCGCTGCTCCGGTGCGAGTCGCTCCAGCACCACCAGCAACGCCGCACCGACCTGCTCGGTGCGGACCGCCCGGTCCGCCGGGTCGGGTGCGTACCCGTCCGAGGACGGTCCGCCGCCCAACGGGCTCACCACCGGCTCCGGAAGCCACTGACCGGGGTACGCCTCCCGACGGACCCGGGCCGAGCGGAGCACGTCCAGACAGATCCGGGCGCAGGTGGTGGTCAGCCACGCGGACAGTTCACGGATCTCGGCGCGGGCGCTCGGGTCGGCGAGCGCAGCGGCGCAGCGCAGCCAGGTCTCCTGCACCGCGTCCTCCGCCTCGGCGCGGCTGCCCAGCATCCGGTGGGCCACCGCGAGCAGCCGACCCCGTTCGGCCTCGAACTCCGTCGCCAGGTCCCGCACGACCCACCATCCTCCCGGTCGGCACCGTCCTGGCGTACATCCTCGCGGCAACCGCACGTACCGGCAGCCCCGGACGGTCGGGCGGCCGTCCCGGGGAGGGTCCCTTGGCGGGCGGATGGCCTGCGGGTGGGCGATGATCCGTGGATGAGCGCACCCCAGCAACGGCAGATCGTGGCACCCTCTGGCGGCTCCGTGCGGGAGTTGCTGCGGGTCACCGCGCCGGTGGACCTCGGTGCCATCGACCCCCGTTCCACGCCCGGCCTTCCGGAGACGGCGGGGCGCGGCGAGCGCCGCAAGGCCTGGGCGCGAGAGCAGGTGGAGCTGGTCGGCGGTGAGCTGGCCCAGCAGCAGGAGATGCTCTTCGCGATGGCCAAGACCGGGTCGGAGCGGCCGGCGCATCGGGTGCTGCTGGTGCTCCAGGCGATGGACTGCGGTGGCAAGGACGGCACGATCAAGCGGGTGGCCGGTGCGATGAACCCGCTGGGTCTGCACATCCGCTCGTTCGGGCCGCCGACCCGCCAGGAGTTGCGGCACGACTTCCTCTGGCGGATCCGTCGCGAGCTGCCTCCGCCGGGGTACGTGGGGATGTTCAACCGTTCGCACTACGAGGACGTGTTGATCGCCCGGGTCGGGTCGCTGGTGCCGGAGGCGACCTGGCGGGCCCGCTACGACGCGATCAACTCGTTCGAACGGGAGCTTGCCGAGGGTGGAATGACCCTGGTGAAGGTCATGTTGCACATCTCGTACGAGGAGCAGGGCAAGCGCCTGCTGGAACGCCTCACCGACCCGCGTAAGCACTGGAAGTACAACCCGTCCGACATCGACTCCCGAGGGCACTGGGACGACTACCAGGCCGCGTACGCCGAGGCCCTCAGTCGGTGTGGGACGGACGCCGCGCCCTGGTTCGTGGTGCCGGCGGACCGTAAGTGGTACCGGGACTGGGCGGTGGCCCACCTGCTCCGTGAGACGTTCGACACTCTCGACCTGGGGTATCCGGCTGCCGATTTCGACGTGGACGAGGAGCGGGAACGGCTGTGTGCTGGGGGACCGGGTACGCGTGGGACAGCCGAGATGAACAGTAGGTAAACGAGCGGTGAATGAGGCCTGGCCAGGGGTGGGCCGGCGAATTCGCGGTTCAGCCGTTTCCTAGCATTCACCGAGCGGTCGCTCTTCGGGCGCCGCCACCCTTCCACCGACGCGACGAGGTCTGTGCTGTGAAGTTTTCCTTCCGCCCCACCGAGGGCGCCTTCTACGAGCTCTTCACCAGGGCCGCGCAGAACCTGGTCCGGGGCACCGCGCTGCTCAACGAGCTGGCCCTGCCCGGCGTGGACGTGCAGTCGGTCAGCGAGCGGCTGACCGAGGTCGAGCACGACAGCGACCAGATCACCCACGACCTGTACAAGAAGATCAACTCGACCTTCATCACCCCGTTCGACCGGGAGGACATCTACCGGCTCGGCTCGCTGCTGGACGACGTGATGGACCACCTGGAAGCGGTCGGCGACCTGCTCTACCTGTATGGGCTGACCGAGCTGCCGGCGCTGCCCCGCGAACTGCACGAGATGGTCAACGTGCTCGACCAGCAGGCCAAGTTGACCGCCGAGGCGATGCCCCGGCTGAAGTCGATGAAGGACCTCGAGGACTACTGGATCGAGTGCAACCGCCTGGAGAACGAGGGCGACCGGATCAACCGGCAGTTGCTCGTCCGACTCTTCTCTGGTGAGTACGACGCGCTGACGGTGCTGAAGATGAAGGAGGTCGCCGACGAGTTGGAGGCCGCCTGCGACGCCTTCGAGCACGTGGCCAACACCGTCGAGACCATCGCGGTCAAGGAGTCCTGATCCTGTGACCGTGACACCCGAACTCATCGCCGTGCTGGCGGTGATCGGGGTAGCCCTGGCGTTCGACTACACCAACGGCTTCCACGACGCCGCCAACGCGATCGCGACAAGCGTCTCCACGCGGGCGCTGACACCTCGGATCGCCCTCGGGCTCGCCGCGGTCGGCAACTTCATCGGCGCCCACTTCGGCGCCGGAGTCGCCAAGACCGTCGGCGACGGCCTGGTCACCCTGCCCACCGGGGTGAGCAGCCTGGGGGTGGTCTTCGCCGGGGTGCTCGGCGCCATCGCCTGGAACCTGATCACCTGGTACTTCGGTCTGCCCTCGTCGTCCTCGCACGCGCTCTTCGGCGGTCTGGTCGGCGCGACCCTGCTGTCCACCGGCGGCATCGTGCAGTGGGTCAACATCGGCGAGAAGGTGCTGCTGCCGATGGTGCTCTCGCCGATCGTCGGTCTCACCCTCGGTTACCTCCTGATGCTCGCCATCCTGTGGCTGTTCCGGAAGGGGCAGCCGGGCAAGCTCAACCGGGGCTTCCGGTGGGCGCAGACCGCCTCGGCGGCCGCCATGTCCGTCGGCCACGGCATGCAGGACGCCGCCAAGACCATGGGCATCGTGGTGCTGGCGCTGTACACCGGTGGTTTCCAGGAGAGCAAGACGCACATCCCGGGCTGGGTGTTCTGGACGTCGGCGACGATGCTGGCCCTGGGCACGTACGCCGGTGGTTGGCGGATCATCCGCACGCTGGGCCGGAAGATCATCGACCTCGGGCCGCCGGAGGGCTTCGCGGCCGAGACGGTGGCCAGCGCGGTGCTCTACTTCAACGCTCTGGTGCTCAAGGCGCCCATCTCCACCACCCACACGATCACCTCGGCGATCATGGGTGTGGGCGCGACCAAGCGGCTGTCAGCGGTCCGCTGGAACGTCGCCGGCAACATCGTGATCGCCTGGATCATCACGTTCCCGGCCGCCGCGCTGATCGCCTGCGTCACCTACCTGCTGGTCCGGCCGCTCTTCGGCTGACCGTTCCCGTCGAGAAGGAGGCCCCCGGCTCCGGCCGGGGGCCTCCTTTCCTCACTCGTAGCGCACGCCGATCTGCTCGCGCACCGCGTCGAGCAGTGCCATCACCTCCAGGGTGGTGGTGTGCGGCACCAGCGGGCTCTCGGTCAGACCGGCGGCCAGGCAGCGCTGCACCTCGATCGCCTCGTACTGGTAGCCGTTGCCCGCCGTGTCCGCGGTGATCGTCTCCGGCTCGGCGCCGTCCCGGTGCACAGTGAGGGAACCCGGCCGGAAGAACGGCTCCGGCAGGTCGATCCGGCCCGCGCTGCCGGTGATCGAGGCGGACAGGTTGGTCGCCCCGACCATGCCGCAGCTCAGCGTCGCCAGCGCGCCGGTGTCGTAGCCGAACAGCATGCCGGTGTTCTCGTCAGTGCCCTCCGGGCCGATCTGCGCCCAGGACCGGATGTGCTGCGGCACCCCGAGCAGCAGGTGGGCCAGACTGATCGGGTAGATGCCCAGGTCCAGCAGGGCGCCCCCGCCGAGTGCCGCGTTGCGCATCCGGTGGTCCGGCGGGAACGGCCCGGCCACCCCGAAGTCGGCGCGGACACCGCTCACCGTGCCGATCGCCCCGTCCGCGACCAGCTCGACCATCCGCAGGATCAGCGGGTTCGTCCGCATCCACATGGCTTCCATCAGGAAGACCCCGGCGGCGCGGGCGGTGTCCACCAACTCGGTGCTGGTCGCCAGGTCGAGGGTGAACGGCTTCTCCAACAGCACCGCCCGCCCGGCGGTCAGGCAGGTCATCGCCGCCTCGTAGTGCGCGGAGTGCGGGGTCGCCACGTAGATCGCGTCCACCTCCGGGTCGGCGGCCAGCTCCACCCAGGAGCCGTGCGCGCGCTTCGCGCCGTACGTGTCGGCGAAACGCCGCGCGCTCTCCACGGAACGGGAACCAACCGCGACCAGCTCGGCGTCCGGCACCAGCCGGAGGTCTTCGGCGAAACGGCTGGCGATGTGGCCGGTGGCCAGGATGCCCCAACGAGTCATGCCGGAACGCTAACCGAGCTGGGTGAACTGTTCGCCGCCGGCTCAGCTGTCGGACATCGCGGTGAGGCCCGGTCGCCTCGCCGTCCCGCCCGCCCCCGCCCACCTCACCTACGTCCTTTGCTCTGCTTATGCCGATGCACCACGTCACGGCCGGAGGTGGTGCGCCCGCATATGCAGAGCAAAGGACGTCTGGACCGGTGCGGCTCCCTGGACCGGCGCATCGGCCGGGCCAGGGAGCCCGACCGGGGGAACTAGGCTCGCGGCATGACGATCGACAGTGACGGCTTCGCCGCCCCGGCCGCCCTGGTCGAGCACGCCCGCCGGTTCCAGGCCGAGGGCGGCACCCCGGCGGTGCCCCGGGTCGCGGCCACCGTGCTGCTGCTGCGTCCGACCGACGCCGACTTCGAGGTGTATGTCATCCGCCGGGTCGCCGCCATGACCTTCGGGGGCATGTACGCCTTCCCCGGCGGCGGGGTGGACCGCTCCGATTCCGAGACACACCTGGACTGGGCCGGGCCCACGCCAGACGAGTGGGCCGGGCGGCTCGGGGTGGCCCCGGGCGCGGCCCAGGCGGTCGTCTGCGCCGCCGCGCGGGAGGTCTTCGAGGAGGCGGGCGTGCTGCTCGCCGGCCCGGACCCGGCGACAGTGGTGGGCGACGTCAGTGGCGACGACTGGGAGGCGGCCCGCCAGGACCTGGAGGCTCGCCGGCTGGGCTTTGCCGCCCTGCTCGCCGACCGTCAGCTCACCCTCCGGTCGGACCTGCTGCTGCCGTGGAGCCGGTGGATCACCCCGGAGTTCGAGCCGCGCCGCTTCGACACGTACTTCTTCGTCGCCCTGCTGCCGGCCGGCCAACGGACCCGCGACGTCTCCGGCGAGGCCGACCACACCCTGTGGATCCGGCCGGCGGACGCGTTGGCCCGCGCGAAGGCCGGCGAGCTGACCATGCTGCCACCGACCCTGGTCACGCTGGCCCAGGTGGCGGCGGCCGGCGACCTGGCCGGAGTGGCCCGGGCGGCGGCCGATCGGGATGCCGCTACCCCGGTCACCCCACGCCTGGACCTACCCCCGAACGGCGAACCCCGCTTCGTCCTCAGCTGAGCGGCCCCGCCCCATCCCGTCGATCATGGAGTTGTGGTGGGGGCAAAAGCGCCCTTCGCGCTCTTGTCGGGCACCACAACTCCATGATCGACGAGTGCCGTCGGGTCGGCTCAGCCGAAGCGGCCGGTGATGTAGTCCTCGGTCTTCTTCACGCTCGGGTTGCTGAAGATCTTCTGGGTGTTGTCGTACTCGATCAGGCGGCCCGGGTCGCCGGTCTTCTCGATGGAGAAGAAGGCGGTCCGGTCCGAGACCCGCGCGGCCTGCTGCATGTTGTGCGTCACGATGATGATCGTGAACTTGTCCTTGAGCTGGAACATCAGGTCCTCGATCGCCAGCGTGGAGATCGGGTCCAGCGCCGAGCACGGCTCATCCATCAGAACGACCTGCGGCTCGACCGCGATGGTCCGGGCGATGCACAGTCGCTGCTGCTGACCGCCGGAGAGACCCGCGCCGGGCTTGCCCAGCCGGTCCTTGACCTCGTCCCAGAGGTTCGCCGAGCGCAGCGCCTTCTCGGCGGCCTCGTCCAGGATCGACTTCTTGCGTACCCCGTTGAGCTTCAGCCCGGCCACCACGTTCTCGAAGATGCTCATGGTGGGGAACGGGTTCGGCCGCTGGAAGACCATGCCGATCGTGCGGCGGACCGCTGTGACGTCGACGTCCCGGTGGTAGATGTCCTGGTCGTCGATGGTCAGGCTGCCCTCGACGCGGGCCCCCGGCAGCACCTCGTGCATCCGGTTGATGGACCGCAGGAACGTCGACTTGCCGCAACCGGACGGCCCGATGAGGGCGGTGACCGTCTTCGGCTCGACCGTCAGGTTGATGTTCTCGATCGCCTTGAAGCCGCCGTAGTACGCGGTGACGTTCGAGGCGGAGACGCGCTTGGCCATGGTGGTACCTCCGGGGTTCATCGGCTGAGCCTGTTGCGACGGGCCAGCAGCTTCGCCGCGATCGTCAGGATGAGCACGAGGGCGACCAGGGTGAGTGCCGCGGTCCACGCCCGTGCCGGTGCGTACTTCGACGCGTCACCGGCCTGCTGGTAGACGAAGAGGGACAGCGACGACTGGTTGTTCTCGAATGGGTTGGTGTTGATCGCGGCGCCGCCCCCGGCGACCAGCAGGACCGGCGCGGTCTCGCCGGCCGCGCGGGCGATGGCCAGCATGACGCCGGTGATGATGCCGGGCAGCGCCGTCGGCACCACCACCCGCAGGATGGTCTTCCACTTGGGAACGCCGAGCGCGTAGGCGCCCTCGCGCAGTGGCGCCGGGACGAGGCGGAGCATCTCCTCGGTGGACCGGACGATGGTCGGCAGCATGAGCACGCTGAGCGCGAGCGCGGCGGCGAAGCCGGAGAAGCTCGGTCGGCCGTCGTTGAACCACGGGGACACGACCAACACCCAGAACGCCAACACGAACAGGCCGGAGACGATCGACGGGATGCCCGTCATCACGTCCACGAAGAACCGGATCGCGAAGGCGAACTTACCGCGGCCGTACTCGACGATGTAGATCGCGCAGAGGACGCCGAGCGGCACGGTGATCAGGGTGGCGATGCCGACCTGCTCCAGCGTGCCGACGATGGCGTGGTACGCGCCACCGTTGGCGTCGCGGGCCCCGATGTTGTTCATCGAGGTCTGGAAGAAGTTGACGTCCAGCCGGTCGGCACCCTTGCTGACCAGCGTCCAGACCACGGACACCAGCGGCAGCACCGCCAGTACGAACGCGGAGTGGATCAGCGCGCTCCAGGTGCGGTTACGAGCCGACCGGCGCCCCTCGACCGCGTTGGCCGCGGCGAAGAGTCCGACCAGGTAGAGGATCGCGGCGAGGGCGACCACGAGGACCGGGCCGCCGATGTCGGTGCCGTAGACGATCGCGGCGGAGAGCGCCAGGGCCGCCACGGCGATGACCGGAGCGGCGTACGCGGGCAGCCGCTTCGCCCGCAGCGACTCGGGCTGGGCCGGCGGGCGGGTGCGGTGGGAGGTGACGGTTGTGGTCATGCGGCCGACTCCGTGAACTCCCGGCGGCGGTAGATGATCGCCCGCGCCGTGATGTTGACGATCAGCGTGATGGTGAACAGCACCAGGCCGGAGGCGATGAGCGCGCCCCGGCCGGTCTCGTTCGCCTCGCCGAACGCGTTGGCGATGTTGGCGGCGATGGTGTTGCCGCCGTTCTGGATCAGGTTGAACGAGATGCCGAAGGTGATGCCGAGGGTCAGTGCCAGGGCGATGGTCTCGCCCAGGGCCCGACCGAGGCCGAGCATCACCGCGGCGATGATGCCGGGGCGGCCGTAGGGGAGGACCGCGGTGCGGAGCATCTCCCACCGGGTGGCGCCCAGGGCGAGGGCGGCCTCCTCGTTGGCGGTCGGCGTCTGGAGGAACACCTCGCGGGAGAGCGAGGTGATGATCGGCAGCACCATGATGGCGAGCACCAGGGCACCCAGCATGATCGACTTACCGAAAGGCCCGTCACCGCCGAAGATCGGGATCCAGCCAAAGTACTCGTTCAGCCAGACCGAGAAGTCGCGGACCGGGTTGATGAAGATGTCCCGCCCCCAGAGGCCGAAGACCACACTCGGTACGGCGGCGAGCAGGTCGATCAGGAAGCCGAGCGCGGTGCCCAACCGGCGGGGTGCGTAGTGCGAGAGGTAGAGCGCGATGCCCAGCGCCACCGGCACCGCCATCAGCAGCGCCAGCGCCGCGCTGAGCACGGTGCCGAAGGCAAGGGTGCCGATGCCGAACTTCGGCTCTGTCTCGTTGGGGGACCAGCCCTCGTAAGTCCAGAAGTTCTCGGTGTTGGCGCGCAGGGCCGGCACCGCCTTGGCGATCAGGAAGATCGCGATGGCGGCGATGATGACCAGAACCGCGGTGCCGGCGGCCATTGTGAGACCGCGGAAGGCCCGCTCGGCGCCGAACTTACGGCTACGCGGCAGCGCGCCGCCGCCGCCCAGCCCGGCGCCGCCCGGGGAACGGGTGCTGACTGGTGCCTCGGCCACAACCGCCGCGGCGC
>NZ_JBSFBM010000101.1:0-20033 GCF_053592955.1 Micromonospora sp. NPDC002411
AGGCCCCAGCGCTGGGCGACACGGGCGAAGAGCCGGTAGGTGCCGCCGTACGCGTCGTCGGGGATCACCACGTGGTCGCCCGGCTGGCACACGGCCCGCAGCAGAGTGTCCTCCGCGGCCAGGCCACTGGCGAAGGCCAGCCCCACCGGCCCACCCTCCAGCGCCGCCAGGCACTCCTGGAGCGCGTCGCGGGTCGGGTTGCCCGAGCGGCTGTACTCGTAGCCGAGCCGGGGCGCACCGACGGCGTCCTGCGCGTACGTGCTGGTCTGGTAGATCGGTGGGATCACCGCGCCGGTGCGGGCCTCAGGGTCCTGGCCGGCGTGGATGGCGAGCGTCTCGAAGCCGTGGTTCATGGTGTGAGGCTAGTGCCCCGTCCCGAGGGCTGGAACGGAACCCGCGCTCCCGGGCGGGAGCCGGACCGTCTGGCCCGGCCCCACACCCGGAGAGGTGGTCAGGCGGCCGGGACGGGCAGGACGTGCAGGGTCGCCGGACGGGCTCCGGTCCAGTCCGAGGTGACCGCGTAGACCCGGGCCCCGTTCGGGGACCAGGCCAGCCCTCCGGCGCTGAGCTCGGCACCCAACTCGTAGCGGGCCAGTTCGGTGCCGTCGGCGCTGAACAGGAAGACGTCCGGGTCGTACGCGGCATCGGCGCCGGCGGCGATCTGGGTGCCGGTACGCGACACCTCGACGGCACGCGGGTAGGGCCCGGTGGCGTACGTCGCGGTGGGGCTGGTGATGTCGGCGAACGGGAACGCCTGCACCAGCGGCGGGGACCCGGCAGCCGTGTAGAGAGTGGCACCGGTCGGGTCCAGGGCGATGTCACGCAGGTTGCTGCCGACGGCCGAGAACTGGTTGGTCCGCAGCAGGGTCAGTGCTCCCGCGGTGCCGATGCCGTAGGCGTAGACCGACGCCGGACTCAGCGACGCCTGCCCGGCGAGCAGCACCGACCGGTTCTGACTGGCGGCCGCCAGCAGTGGCGCGTTGTAGAAGTCCTCGCTGGCGACCCCGGTGCTGAGCCGGGCTGGTTGACGTCCCAGGTCGATCCGGCCGATGTTGCCACCCCACTGGTCGCATCCGTAGCCGAACCACAGGTAGCGCCCGGTGAGCGCCAGCGACGACGGGCACTCGCCCGCGCCGGTGTCGTAGCGGGCCGACTCGACGAGTGAACCGGTGTCGAAGGCGGCGATGGCGTTGGCTGTCGGCAGCGCCACGTAGAGGGTCCGCCGGTCGGCGCTGAGCAGCAGGTCGGTGGGGCCGGGCAGGTCGGACAGGGTGCCGACGACCGCGCCGGCCGCGCTGGTCACGACGACGTCGGTGGCGGAGCGGCCGCCGCTGACGAAGACCCGGTCACCGGCCGACACCACGTCGGCCACCGTGCTCAGCGGCAGCGGGGTCGCTGTCGGCGCGGCGGCGGCCAGGGCCTGGCCCGGGACCCCGCCGGTGAGCAGACCGGCGGTCAACGCCGCCACGGCCAGGCTGATGCTTCTTCTGAGGTGCAAGGTTCGTCCTTTCGGAGCTTCGCCACAGCACGCCACCCCCGTGCTGATCGATTCATGTAGATGGATACCACAGTCGGGCCGCGCGCAGGGGGCGGCGTATCCCGCGAGGTCGCGGCATAGCCTGTGCCGATGAGCGGTTGCGTGTTCTGCGGGATCGTGGCGGGTGAGGTGCCGGCGTTCCGGGTGGCCGACACCCCGGACGGGGTGGCGTTCCTGGACACCCGGCCGGTGTTCAAGGGGCACGTGCTGGTGGTCCCCCGGGTGCACCTGGTGGCCCTGACGGATCTGCCGTCCGACCTGCTGCCGGGCTACTTCGCGCTGGTCCAACGCCTGGCGGTGGCCGTGGAGTCCGGTCTGGGGTCTGGCGGGACGTTCGTGGCGATGAACAACAAGGTGTCCCAGTCCGTCCCGCACCTGCACACCCACGTGGTGCCACGGACCAAGGGCGACGGGCTGCGCGGGTTCTTCTGGCCGCGTACCCGCTACGAGGACGACACCGAGGCCCAGACCTACGCGGACCGGGTCGCCGCCGCGCTCTGAGGCGCGGCCTGACTCACACTCGCGCGGGTAAGGAAGGTGGACCCACCGGTGTTGCACGCTGCGAGAGGTACGAGAGGAGATCCCCACGTGTTTTTGCGCCGTATGAACGCCGAGATGGTTTCGCCCGACCAGGCCCTGCCGGGCCGTCCGATCGCCATGCCGGTCGCTGACCGGCACGAGGTGCTGGGCACCCCGTTGAAGGGCCCGTTCCCGGAGGGCCTCCAGGTAGCGGTCTTCGGTATGGGCTGTTTCTGGGGCGCCGAGCGGCTGTTCTGGACGCTGCCCGGTGTCTACACGACCTCCGCCGGCTACGCGGGTGGCATCACCAAGAACCCGACGTACGAGGAGACGTGTTCCGGCCGCACCGGGCACGCCGAGGTCGTCCAGGTGGTGTACGACCCCAGCAAGATCAATTATGAGGACCTGCTGAAGGTCTTCTGGGAGAACCACGACCCGACCCAGGGCATGCGCCAGGGCAACGACGTGGGCACCCAGTACCGGTCGGCGATCTACACGACCACCGACGAGCAGCGGACCATCGCCGAGTCGTCCCGGGACGCGTTCCAGCCGATCGTGGCGCGGGCCGGCAAGGGTGAGATCACCACCGAGATCGCCCCGCTCGGCAGCTACTACTTCGCCGAGGACTACCACCAGCAGTACCTCGCCCCGACCAAGAACCCGAACGGGTACTGCAACCACGGCCCGAACGGGCTGAGCTGCCCGGTCGGCGTGGCGCGCGTCGGCGGCTGACCACCACTGCGTGAACTGACAAGGCCACTGGGTTTCGCACCCGGTGGCCTTGTTTCATTTCGGTGGCATGGTGACCCGCCCGACGGCTGCCCCTGCTCGCCCCGGAACGCCCATCAGCGTGGCGCGTCAGGACCGGTCGCGTAGGCGCACGGAGACGAGCATCTGCCACCGGTCGCGTCTTCCACGATGAGCGCCGAAGTGTCCGCGTCAAGCCAGTAGCGCTGCCCCGGCTGGACAAGCACGGGCCGCCGCAGAACCAGCGGCGCACCGCCGCCCAGGCTCACCTCAGAAATGAGCGTCAACCGCTGTGCGCGCGTCTCGCCTGCCATCGGGCAACGATAGTCCGAACCCCTGCGGCCGGCCGAGACGCGGAGGCGGCATGCATCGTCGGACTCAAGAAGTGCGCTGGCCACGGCCCGAACGGACTGAGCCGCCGTCTGCGCGGCCCGAGTGGGGCGCCTGCTATGTGTCAGTGACGTACACACCCGATCCCCGGACGCCGACCACGACCCCCCGCGCTTTCAACCCCTCAACGGCACGCGCCACAGTGCGCCGGGCCGAGCCATATTCATCGGCCAGCGCGTCGTACGTCGGGAGGCGCTGCCCGCGCGGAAACTCGCCAGCACCGATGCGCCGCAGCAGATCAGCTTCGATCTCATGCGCGGTGTGGGGTATCGGCACGCACACAGGTTGCGCCTACCCACAGCAGGGGCTACTTACACCCATTGCCCTACTGGCACTACTGGCACTAATATCGAATCTGCGCGGCGGGTAGTGGATCTGGGATCGGCGCCTGTCGCTGCACCGAATGGGCGTCCGCCGGTCTCACCGATCAGGTGGGCGCCCCTCATACGGCGAGGAGTAGCGATGTTCAGTGCGCGGGCAGACGGCAATCAGCCGGCGCGGGTGCCGATTGAGCTCGAAGTCTCGACGTGGAGCGTCGTCGTCACCGGCCAAGTTACCTGCGGCAAGTGCTGGCGGGCGCTACGGATAGACACAGCCACGACACCCGGCGAGATTGCCGAAGTCGTCGGTGGCCACCAGGAACGTTGTGCACGGACGTCGCTACGGCCGGCACCCTAGCTTGGACCAGGGCCGCCTGCACTCTCGGCGGCTGTGGCGCTGGCCGTGACAGTCAGGCGAGTGAAACCCCAACCTCTTCCACGAGGCACCTGGCATATGCGGTGAGCAAGACGCCAGGAGAGGTAGTTGCTGCATCGTCGAACCGGCCTACCACGCGCTTCAGACCCGACGGAGCGGCGCGCCAGGAGGGCACGATGAGCAACGACGACGCTAGCCGTCCATACGGCTACGCCAAGCCGGTCGTCGTGCCCGAAACCCTTGATCGGCTCCGCGGGCCCACGGCTGGGGTGGTAGAGCTTCCACGCCATCTGAAGTGGTCTGGCAACCCCCGGTACGACCTCGCGCAGCCGGGACGCATCGGCGATTTCTACCGGACAGTCCTGAACGAGGCTGCCCGTCCGGCCGACATCCACGACTACGTCAGCCGCGACGCTCTGATCCGGATCTGGCCATCGATGCGGTTGCCCCAGGCGGTGCGCCTCGCCTGGGAAGAACGCTTCCCTGAACTCCGTCGCACCCCTCGCCATGCCGCCAGACATGAGGCCGCCCGGCCACATCAAGATCACTAGCTGCTCTCGCAGGCTTTGCACGCCGTGCGACCTAGCTGAACCGGCCGGGCATTCCCATCTGACCCTGTGATCGAAATCCGTTGCCGCGGGCGGCGAGAACTCGATAGCGTGGCCGTACACGTGAAAGGAGGTGGTCCAGACTTGTATAGCAATCGGACTCGTGAGGTGGCTGTCAGCTAGCCGCTGTCCTCGACAGTGATCGGCCTGCCGCGAGGCAGGTAAAAGCACCATCGTCGAGACCGTGTGGCAGCGGTGCGGCGAATCCACGACAGCCACCCGACCCCCGGGGTGCCGGCCAAGTCCAGCCGGCCCGCGCGCGAGCGCGGAGCGCCCCGGGGGTCGCTCCATCTCCGGAGGCCCGCCGATGTCGATGCGCGAACTGGTGGTGCTGGGGACGGCCAGCCAGGCACCGACGCGGCAACGCAACCACAATGGGTACGTGCTGCGCTGGGACGACGAGGTGATCCTCTTCGACCCGGGTGAGGGCAGCCAGCGTCAACTCCTGTACACCACCGTCACCGCCACCGACCTGACCCGGATCTGCGTCACCCACTTCCACGGCGACCACTGCCTCGGCCTGCCCGGCACCATCCAGCGACTCTCCCTGGACCGGGTGCCGCACCCGGTCGCTGTGCACTTCCCCGCCGGGGGCGCCGAATACTTCGCCCGGCTGCGGCACGCCACCTCCTTCTACGAGACCGCCGAACTGCGGGTCGAACCCATCGAGGCGGACGGGCAACGGATCGCCCTGCGCTGCGGCACGCTGGAGGCGCGCCGGCTGCGGCACCCCATCGAGACGTACGGCTACCGGCTCGTCGAGCCGGACGGCCACCGGATGCTGCCGGAGAAGCTGGCCGCGTACGGCATCGCCGGGCCGGCCGTCGGCGAGCTGATCCGCGTCGGCCACCTGGACCTCGACGGGCGTCGCGTCACCCGCGACGAGGTCAGCGAGCCCCGGCACGGGCAGCGATTCGCGTTCGTGATGGACACCGGCCTCTGCGACGGGGTGTACGCCCTCGCCGAGCACGCCGACCTGCTGGTCATCGAGTCGACCTTCCTGGAATCGGAGGCCGCGCTCGCCGCCGAGGTCGGCCACCTCACCGCGGCGCAGGCCGCCCGGGTGGCGACCGAGTCCGGGGTACGCCGACTCGTGCTCACCCACTTCTCCCAGCGCTACCCCGACCCGCGCCGGTTCCACGACGAGGCACGCGAGCACTTCGACGGTGAACTGATCATCGCGGAGGATCTGACCACGGTGCAGATCCCACCCCGCCGGGTAACCTCGGCCGGGTGACCGTCACGCTCCGCTCCGCGACCGGCGACGACCTGATAGCGGTGGGTGCCCTGCACCAGCGCTCCCGGGTCGCCGCGTACTCCGCCTTCCTCCCGGTCGAAGCCCTGGCCGACCCGACACCGGAGGCGATGGGGCGGTACTGGGTCGAGCGGTGGCGCTGGGAACGGGACACCCACCGGATGACAGTGGCCGAGCGGGCCGGAGTGCTGGTCGGGTTCAGCCACCTGGGCCCGGACGACGAGGACGACCCCGCCACCGGGCTGCTCAACGCGATTCACCTCGACCCGCGCGAGCAGGGCCGGGGCGTCGGTCGTGCGCTGATGGTGGATGTCCTGGACGCCATGCGTGCCAGGGGTTGGCGTCGCGCGGTGCTCTGGGTGCTCCGAGACAACGCCCACGCCCGCTCCTTCTACGAGCGCGGCGGCTGGACGTCGACGGGCATCGAACGCGAGGAGCACATCGGCACGGCCCTCACCCCACAGGTCCGCTATACCCGCCCCCTCTAACCCAACCCCACCCCACCCCGCGCACCCCGCCCCGCCCGCGCAGACCTGCCTGGTCGCGCCGACCCGCCTGGTCGATCATGGACTTATGGTGGGCGCTTTGGTGACTTATGCCCCCTTTGCGCACCACCACAAGTCCATGATCGACGCGCAGCCGGGGGCGAGGGCGGGGCGGGGCAGAGTGCGGGGTCGGGTGGTGGTGCGTATGCGTAAGCAGAGCAAAGGGCGCGACAGTCACCCGGCGCCCCGCCGGCAGGCGGGGCACCGGGCGGGAGTCAGTGGGCGCCTAGGTGGGCCAGAAGGTCCTGGCGGGTCAGGACGCCCTTGGGCTTGCCGTCGACCAGCACCAACGCGGCGTCGGACTTCTCCAGCAGCCCGACCGCCTCGCTCACCGGCTGACCACCACCGATCATCGGCAGCGGGTCGCCCATGTGCCGCTCGATCGTGTCGTGCAGGTGGGCCTGGCCGGTGAACAGCGCGTCGAGCAGGTCCCGCTCGGCGATCGACCCGGCCACCTCGCCGGTCACCACCGGCGGCTCGGCCTTCAGCACCGGCAGCTGCGAGACGCCGTACTCGCGCATGTAGTCGATCGCGTCGCGAACCGTCTCGGTCGGGTGCACGTGCACCAGCTCGGGCAGCCCGCCCGGCTTGCTGGCCAGAGCGTCGGCCACCGTCGGCTCCGCGCCGGAGTTGTCGAGGAAGCCGTACCGGGCCATCCACGAGTCGTTGAAGATCTTCGACAGGTAACCCCGGCCGCCGTCCGGCAGCAGCACCACCACGACGTCGTCCGGACCGGCCTTGCGGGCGACCTCCAGCGCGGCGACCACCGCCATCCCACAGGAGCCGCCGACCAGCAGGCCTTCCTCGCGGGCCAACCGCCGGGTCATCTCGAAGGACGCCTTGTCGGAGACCTCGACGATCTCGTCCGCGACACCCCGGTCGTACGTCTCCGGCCAGAAGTCCTCGCCGACGCCCTCCACCAGGTACGGACGGCCGGTGCCGCCGGAGTAGACCGAACCCTCCGGGTCCGCCCCGACGACCCGGACCCGACCCTCGGACGCCTCCTTGAGGTACCGCCCGATGCCGGAGATCGTGCCGCCGGTGCCGACGCCCGCCACGAAGTGGGTGAGCCCACCCTCGGTCTGCTTCCACAGCTCCGGGCCGGTGGTCTCGTAGTGCGAGCGCGGGTTGGCCGGGTTGCTGTACTGGTTGGGCTTCCAGGCGCCGGGGATCTCCCGGGTCAGCCGGTCGGACACGTTGTAGTACGAGCGCGGGTCCTCCGGCGCGACCGCGGTCGGGCAGACCACCACCTCGGCGCCGTACGCCCGGAGCACGTCCTGCTTGTCCTGGCTGACCTTGTCCGGGCAGACGAAGACGCACTTGTAGCCCTTGAGCTGGGCCACCAGGGCCAGCCCGACACCGGTGTTGCCGCTGGTCGGCTCGACGATGGTGCCGCCGGGCTTGAGCAGGCCGGCGGCCTCGGCGTCCTCCACCATCCGCAGCGCGATCCGGTCCTTCACCGAGCCGCCCGGGTTGACGTACTCCACCTTGGCGAGCACGGTCGCCTGGATGCCCTCGGTGACGTTACGCAGACGTACCAGCGGGGTGTTGCCGATCATGTCGACGACGTTGTCGTAGTACTGCACGGTGTGCCCTTCGTTGCGGCGCCGGCGACGGCGGCCGGGCAGACGTTTACTCGCGCCCAGCGTACGTGCCGTCAGGGCACCAGCCCCCCGGGGATGACCGAGCTGCGGCGGCCTTCCCACTCCAGGAAGCGGTCGGTCTCGGCGAGCACGCTGCCGGCCAACCAGGTGATCATGACCGCGTCGTCGGCGAGCCCGAAGATCGCCAGCGGGATCTCCGGGAGCAGGTCGATCGGCGAGACGATGTACGCCGTGGCCGCTGTCATCAGGGCCAGCCGGAGGCCGCCGTCGTACTCCCCCTTTGTGGTGGCCCGGATCATCCGAGGCAGCGCGGCCAGGCGGGTGCCCAACGACGGCCCACCCCGGGCCCCGGATGCCAGTGCCCGCGCCAGTGCCGCGAACGCCGCGCTGCGCTTCAGTGTCTTCCCCATCGTCGTGCTCCTCTCCGCCGGATCAGCGTGGCGGGTCCGCGCAAGTCGGCCGGCCTCTCCTGGACAGATACCCCGTCGCGTCGGTTTCCAGGCACCCGGGTGCCGTCACGACGACAGCGGCGTGTCGTGCCGGCGCGATAATGTCGCGGTATGGGGGTGGCTGATTCCGTCGTACCCGGTGGTGCGAGATGGCGACAGGCCCGGCGGTTCGCCCGCCTGGTGGCCATCGGCACGGGTGCCACCGCGGCGGCCGCGGTGGCTACCGGCGGGGTGCTGCTCGGCCAGGCTCGGCAGGCTCGACGCACCATCCCGATGGCCGAGGCGCCGCCCCCGCGATGCGACGGCATGTACGGCGCGAAGTTCCCCGGTCCTGCGCTCACCATGGTCGTGCTCGGTGACTCGTCGGCGGCCGGCTACGGGGTGCACCGCCGTCGGGAGACACCTGGGGCGCTGCTCGCCAACGGTCTGTCCCGTCGGCTGCACCGGCCGGTGCGACTGCACCGCTTCGCGGTGGTCGGTGCCATCTCCTCGGCGCTCCGTCACCAGGTGGAGGCGGCTCTGGAGTGCCGACCCGACATCGCGGTGATCCTCATCGGTGGCAACGACATCACCAACCGCACCCCGCGCGGGCTGGCGGTGCGCTACCTGGTCGAGGCGGTGCACACGCTGCGCGACGCCGGCTGCGAAGTGGTCGTCGGCACCTGCCCCGACCTGGGCGCGATCCGCCCGATCCAACCGCCGCTGCGGTGGTTGGCGCACCGGTGGAGCCGGCAACTCGCCGCCGCCCAGACGGTCGCCGTGGTCGAGGCGGGCGGTTGGACGGTCTCCCTCGGCGACCTGCTCGGCCCCCGGTTCACCGCCGAGCCGACCCGGATGTTCGCCTGGGACCGGTTCCATCCCTCCGCCGAGGGTTACGCGATGGCCGCCGCCGCGCTCCTGCCGACGATGCTGTCCGCGCTCGGCGCTGCGCAGGAAAGACGGGTTACGCCGACCCGGGGCGAGGGCGTACGGTCGCTGCCTGAGGCCGCGCAGGAGGCGGCCCGGCACGCCGGCACGGAGGTCAGCGCCACCCGGGTCCGGGGCCGCGACCGAGGGCCGGCGGGCAGGTGGGCGCAACTGCGTCGCCGCGCGTTCTTCGGTGTGGGCGCGGCGCCGCAGCACGGGTCCGCCTCGGACACCTCGACAGTGGAGGGACTGGCATGAACGAGCGCACAGTGCGGGGCGTGACCGCCGGCGTCGCCGGCCGGCTGGGCCGAGCGGCGGCGTTCTCGCTGCTCGCCGGCACCGTGGGGGGCGCTGCCGTCCTGGCTGGCGAGGCGTTCGTCGCCCGACACCGTCGCTACGCCCAGCCGGAGCTGGGGCTGGCCCTGCGGGCCACGATCGGCCGGGCCGAGGCTCCCCCGCTGCGGCTGGTGCTGCTCGGTGACTCGTCGGCCCTGGGCGTCGGTGTCGACCGTCTTGAGGACACCATCGGCGGGCAGTTGGCACACCTGCTCGCCGAGGGCCCGACCGGCCGGCGGGTGCACCTGTCCAGCGTCGGTGTCTCCGGTTCCCGCTCGACCGACCTGGCCACCCAGGTGGCCCGGTCCCTGCTCGGTGAGCGGCCCGACGTGGCGCTGATCCTGATCGGCGCCAACGATGCCACCGGGCTGCGCCGGCCCACCGACGCGGCGGCCTATCTCGGCGCGGCGGTGCACCGGCTGCGGGAGGCGCGGGTCGAGGTGGTCGTCGGCACCTGCCCCGACCTCGGCGCGGTGCGTGCCATCGCCCCTCCGCTACGCCAGGTGGTCGGCTGGTCCGGCCGGCGGATGGCCCGAGCGCAGACCACTGCCGTGCTCGACGCCGGCGGCTCCGTGGTCGACCTGGCCACCGAAACCGGGCCGGTGTTCCGGGCCGACGCGGGGACGCTCTGCCACGACGGCTTCCACCCCTCCGCCGACGGCTACCGGGTCTGGGCGCACGCGCTGCTGCCCGCCGTCGCCGCCGCCGCGACGGTCGCCACCCGGCGCTAGATCGGCCCGGCGGGGGTGACATTTCCCGCCGCGCCTGCGCCTTCCGCGCCATGTTACTGACGGGTTAACGTTGGTCCATGCCGATTGAGTCGTCCCGCGACGCCGTCATCGTCGCCACCGCCCGCTCCCCCATCGGCCGGGCGCACAAGGGGTCCCTGCGCGACGTCCGCTCCGACGACCTTGCCGCGACCATCGTCCAGGCGGCCCTGGACAAGGTCCCCGCGCTCGACCCGACCACCATCGACGACCTCTACCTCGGGTGCGGCCTGCCCGGCGGCGAGCAGGGCTTCAACATGGCCCGGGTGGTGTCGACGCTGCTCGGTCTGGACACCGTGCCCGGTGCCACGCTCACCCGCTACTGCGCCTCGTCGTTGCAGACCACCCGGATGGCGATGCACGCGATCCGGGCCGGTGAGGGCGACGTGTTCGTCTCCGCCGGCGTGGAGATGGTGTCCCGCTACGCCCGGGGCAGCTCCGACGGGCTGCCCTCCGAGGCCCAGGCCCTGGTCGGCGGTGGCTGGGAGAACCCCCGCTTCGGCGCGGCCGCCGAGCGCTCCAAGCAACGCGCGCAGGGCGGCGCCGAGGTGTGGACCGACCCGCGCGAGACGGGCGACCTGCCCGACATCTACCTGACCATGGGGCAGACCGCGGAAAACCTGGCCCAGGTGTACGACGTCACCCGCGCCGACATGGACGAGTTCGGCGTACGCAGCCAGAACCTCGCCGAGAAGGCCATCGCCGACGGTTTCTGGGCCCGGGAGATCACCCCGGTCACCACGCCGGACGGCACCGTGGTGAGCACCGACGACGGTCCCCGTGCCGGCGTCACCCTCGACGCGGTCTCCGGCCTCAAGCCGGTGTTCCGCCCAGACGGCCGCATCACCGCTGGCAACTGCTGCCCGCTCAACGACGGGGCGGCCGCCGTGGTGGTGATGAGCGCCCAGCGGGCCGAGGAACTCGGGCTCACCCCGCTGGCCCGGATCGTCTCCACCGGTGTGACAGCCCTGTCGCCGGAGATCATGGGCCTCGGGCCGGTGGAGGCGTCCCGACAGGCGCTACGCCGGGCCGGGATGACCATCGACGACGTCGACCTCGTCGAGATCAACGAGGCGTTCGCAGCGCAGGTCATCCCCTCCTACCGCCAGTTGGGCATCCCGGAGGAGAAGCTGAACGTCATGGGCGGCGCCATCGCGGTCGGTCACCCGTTCGGGATGACCGGTGCCCGGATCACCGGCACCCTGCTGAACGCCCTGGAATGGCACGACAAGACCATCGGTCTGGAGACGATGTGCGTGGGTGGTGGCCAGGGCATGGCCATGGTGCTCGAACGGCTGAGCTGAGCCGCCGCCCGTCGCTCCCGCCCATCGCGGAGCAGGCCTCAGAGCGCGCTGCGGGTCGCCGTCACCTCGGCGGCGGCCCGCGCCAGCACCTCGTCGTCGGCCCCGGCGGCCAACAGGTCCGCCACCACCACGCGCACCTGGTCGGGTAGGGCCAGGTCGTTGTCCAGCCGGGGCACCGTCCGTCGCGGCTCCCCTTCTGCGTCAGCGGCCAGGTTGGCGACCTCCTGCACCAACCGGTGCACCAGGTCGGCGCGGGACGCGTTGCCTGCGGTGGCGACCGCCGCCCAGCGCGGTTGCTGCCAGTGCACCACCTGACGCACCAGCAACGTCACGGCCTTGTCCAACTCCGCTGCGCTCATCGCCGCCGAGTCTACGGCCGGTTGCGGGCGTCGGTCAGCGGCGCAGGTAGCTGAGCAGCCGCAGCAACTGCCAGTAGAGGAAGACCAACCCGGTGAGCAGGCCGAACGCGCTCAGCCACGCGAACCGGCGGGGTCGCCCGTCCCGCACCGAACGCTCGACGAGATCGAAGTCGAGGATGAAGCTGAACGCCCCGGCGATGATGGCGACCACCGAGAAGGCGTACGGCAACCAGCCGACCTCGCCACTGACGCTGTAGACCGCCAGCCCCGGCCGTCCGGAGATCAGGTACGACACCAGGTTGACCACACTGAGCACGGCGATGCCGAGCAGCGTGCCGATCACCAGACGCGCCAACCGGGGGGTCGCCCGGATCACCCGGGCCCGGTAGAGCGCCGCCATGCCGAGGAAAACGCCGAAGGTGCCGGCCACCGCCTGCACCACGATGCCGGGATAGACCTGCTCGAAGGCGCGGCTCGCCACCCCCAGCAGCAGACCCTGGAGCACGGCGTAGCCGACGATCGGCACCGGGTTGGTGATCGCGCGCAACGAGATGACCAGGACCAGCGCGATCGAGGCGAGCGCGCTGCCGGCCAGCGCGGCGCCCAGCCACGCCGCGTCCGGGATCACCGCCCAGGACACCGCCGCCGCCGCGCCGGTGACGAGGAGCAGCCCGACGGTACGCACCACCACGTCGTCGACGGTCATCGGCTCGACGTCGCGGGAGCCGAGCACCCGGGCCTCCACCCGGCCGGCCTCGTCCAGCCGGTTGAGTACCGGGTTGTTGCTGCGCACCGCCGCCTCCTTCGCCCGCGTACCCCCGGGTGTTGCCCTCGCAGTCACTCTGCCCCGGGCGGACCGGCGGCGGCGGGGAAACGGCGCGGACGACGGCGCCCGCCCCCACCAGAGCGGGGACGGGCGCCGTTCGGAAGGCCTGACGAGGTCAGTCGTCGCCCTGGAAGTAGCTCAGCAGGCGCAGGATCTCGATGTAGAGCCAGACCAGGCTGACCAGGATGCCGAACGCGGCCACCCAGGAATAGCGCTGCGGCAGGCCCATCCGGACGCCGTCCTCGATTTCCTTGAAGCTGAGCACGAAGCTCAGCGAGGCGACGACGATGCAGACCAGGCTGAAGCCGATCGCCAGCGGGCTGCCGTCACGCAGACCGGTGTTGACGCCGAACATCGCCAGCACGAAGTTGATCAGCATCACCGCGAAGAGGCCGGTGATGACAGCGATCATGCCCTTGACGAACGCCGGGGTGGCCCGGATGACCTTCGCCTTGTAGAGCATCGCCATCAGGAAGAAGATGCCGAAGCTGGCTGCGGCGGCCTGGAGCACGATGCCGTCGTACGCCGTCTCGAACGCCTTGCTGACCATGCCGACGAAGACACCCTCGACGACCGCGTACGCGATGACGAGTGCCGGGTTGGCCATCCGGGAGAACGAGATGATCAAGCCGAGGACCAGGCCGACCACCGCCGCGCCGATCCAGGCGGTACCGACCAGCGCGTCGGGCACGAGCACCCAGGCGGCCGCAGCGGTGATGCCGAGGATGCCGAGGAGGGCGACCGTCTTGACGACCACGTCGTCGACGGTCATCGGCGCGACGGTGGGGGGCGCGGCCGGGTAGCCGGCCTGGGACGGGTACTGCTGGGGAATGCCGGGCTGTCCGTACGGCCCGGCCGGGGCGTACCCGGCGGAGCGCTCCCGCTCGGCCGCTTGGCCGAGCCGGGCGAGCACCGGGTTCGAGGTCTTCACTGTCTGGCCTCCCTCAGGGGGTCGTTTGCACGTGAACGTGCCCTCCAAGAGTAAACGGCGCAGCCAAGTCCTGGTGATCACGAATGAGAATGCGTCTGAGTGACGGGTGCCCGGGGCGGGGGTCGAACCCGCACGCCTTTCGGCAGCCGCTTTTAAGGCGGCCGTGTCTGCCTTTCCACCACCCGGGCGGGTGGCACCGGCGCGCCGACACGCACAGTGCAGTGTCACCGTAGCCGGTCTCCGGCGACCCGGCGTACCCCGACGGGTTGGCCACATTAGGGTCGATGCCGTGAGCAGCGCAGCCCCCACGGCCCCCGACGCCGCCCCTGAGCAGGCCTTCCGCCCCGCCGATCAGGTCAACCGCCGTCCTCGGACCACCCGGCTGCTGGCCGCCGTCGGCCGACACCGGGGCGATGTGCTTGTCGCTCTGCTCTGGGCCGTGCTGGCCGGCTGGCTCACCCACGGACTGTGGCCCGACCCCGCCGGCCGCATCCTGTCGCTCAACCCGGAGGACCAGGCCCTCTACGAGTGGTTCCTCGCTGTCGACGCCCGCGCGCTGCTCGGCGACTTCGACCTGCTCAGCGACCGGCTCAACGCCCCCGACGGCGTCAACCTGATGGCCAACACCACGGTGATCGCGCTCGGCGTCGCCTTCGCGCCGGTCACGCTGCTGCTGGGCGCGCCGGTCACCTTCGCGCTGCTCGCCGCCGCCAACCTCGCCGGCACCGCTCTCGCGTGGTACCTGCTGTTCCACCGGACGCTGCGGGCCCGCCGGCTCGCCGCCGTGCTCGGCGGGGCTCTGTGCGGGTTCGGCCCGGGGATGGTCTCGCAGACCAACAGCCACCTGCACATGACCGCCCAGTGGCTGGTACCGGTGATCGTGTGGCTGGTGGTCCGGCTGCTGCGCGCGTCCGACCCGGGGCCGACACCCGACGGTCCGGGTCGCGACCTGGCCGCCGGGCCGGACCGCCGACGGATGATCACCTCCGCTGTCGGGCTGGCCGCCGCGGTCACCGCGCAGGTCTTCGTCGGCGAGGAGGTGCTCTTCCTCGCCGCCATCACCCTGCTGGTGATGGCGATCAGCTATGCCGTGGCGGACCGGGACCTGGCCCGGCGGGCGCTACCCGGCTTCGCCGGCGGGCTGGCCATCGCCGCCGGGCTGGCCCTGATGGTGCTCGGCTACCCGCTGTGGTTCCAGTTCGCCGGCCCGCAGGGAGTCGCCGACGGCATGTTCACGCCGGCCTACTTCTCCGCCGACCTAAGCAGCTGGTGGACGGTCTCCCCACTGTCGGTGGCCGGCAGCGACGAGTCGGCCCGGCTGACCACCGGACCGGCCGAGTACAACACCTTCCTGGGTTGGCCCCTGCTGCTGGTCGCCGCGGCCTGCGCGATATGGGTCGGGCGACGTCGACTGGTCTTCGCCTGCGTCGTGGCGGGCCTGGTGATGGGTGCGCTCTCCCTCGGCCCGGAAGTGGTGCTCGGCGGTACCAAGACGGCGATTCCCGGCCCGTACGCCCTGATCGGCGGGCTGCCGGTGGTGGACGGCGCGCTGCCGATGCGGTTCGCGCTGGCACTGCTGCCGATCATCGCGACACTGCTGGTGCTGGCGGTCGACCGGGCTCTGCGGAGCACCGGTCGCGTACGACGGCTGGTGCCACTGGCCGTCGGCGCGGCGCTGCTGCCGATCTTTCCGACCCCGCTGCCGACCGCCGAACGACCCGCTGTGCCGGAATTCGTCACCGGCGGACACTGGCGGCAGTGCGTCCGCCCTGGTGGGGTGCTGGTCCCGGTGCCACTGCCCACGCCCAAGGAGCCCTGGCCGATGCGCTGGGCCACCGCCGCCGACGCCGCGTTCGGTCTGCCGGAGGGGTTCTTCATCGGCCCGTACGGGCGGGGCGGCAGCGCCGCGATGGGCACCTTCAAGCAGCCCACCTCCGCTCTGCTGGCGGACGTCGCCCGACGCGGCGACCAACCGGCAATCGGCGACGAGCAGCGCCGTCAGGCCGCCCGGGACGCCGAGTTCTGGGGCGCCTCCTGCGTGGCGTTGGCCGACGGCGCCCCGCACGCGGAGAGCCTGCGGGCGACCCTGGAACAGCTCTACGGCCCAGCCACCCGGGTCGCCGACGCCTGGATCTGGCGGGTCTGACGGTTAGCCCAGGCATGACGAAAGGGCCCCCTCCGACGGAAGGGACCCTTTCGCAAGCTTGCTGGTCAGACGCGCGGGGCGCCGACCGGCTGAGATGCCTCGGAGAACTCCTCACGCGGGTCGTGCAGCTGCCCCAGGGCGACAACCTCACGCTTGAGGACGAACGCCAGCGTCCAGTCCACCACCACGCGGACCTTGCGGTTGAACGACGGGATCCGGCTCATGTGGTACGTCCGGTGCATGACCCAGGCCGGCCAGCCGGTCATCTTGATCCCGTACACCTGGGCGACGCCCTTGTGCAGACCGAGGCTGGCGACGCTGCCGACGTGCTTGTGCTTGTAGTCGACCGGCTCGCGGCCCCGGATCACGGCGGTGATGTTGTCGGCCATCCGAGCGGCCTGACGCACCGCGTGCTGCGCGCTCGGCGAGCAGAAGTTGCCCGGCTCCTTCGTCAGGTCGGGCACCGCGGCGCAGTCACCGGCGCTCCACGCCCCCTCGACCACCTGGTCGCCGTCGACCACCTGAAGCGTGGGCAGGCAGGTGATCCGCCGACGGTCGTCGCGCGGGAAGTCGGTCGAGTCCAGCATCGGCGAGGGCTTCACGCCGGCCGTCCACACGATCGTGTCGGACCGGAAGCTGTCACCGTCGGAGAGCTTCACCACGCCGTCAACGCAGGACTCGAGCCGGGTGTCCAGCCGGATGTCCATGTTCCGCTTCATCAGCTGCTGGACGGTGTAGGCGCCCATGTCCCGGTCGACCTCGGGCAGCACCCGCTGGGTGGCCTCGACCAGCACCCAGCGAACCTCGTCCTGCTTCAGCTCCGGGTAGTAACGCAGGGCGTCGCGAGCCATGTCCTCCATCTCGGCGAGCGCCTCGATGCCGGCGTATCCACCGCCGACGAAGGTGAAGGTCAGCGCCGCGCGACGGACGTCCGCATCGGGCGTGGCAGCGGCCACGTCGAGCCGGTCCAGCACGTGGTTGCGCAGGTAGATCGCCTCGCCGATGGTCTTGAACCCGATGCCCTGCTCGTGCAGGCCGGGGATCGGCAGGGTGCGGGACACCGAGCCCGGAGCCACGATCACGTGGTCATAGGTGATCTCACGGGCCGGGCCGCTGATCGGCTGCACGGTCGCCACCTTGCGGTCGTGCTCGATCCGCGTGACGGTGCCGGCCACCATCTTGCAGCGCTTCAACTCCCGCCGCAGCGGCACCACGGAGTGCCGCGGGGAGATGTTGCCCGCCGCCGCCTCGGGCAGGAACGGCTGATAGGTCATGTGCGGCTGGGGATCCACCACCATGACCTCAGCCTCACGGGAGCTGAGCTTCTTCGACAGGCGCAGGGCCGCGTACAGACCGACGTGCCCGGCACCAACCACAAGGATCCGCTTCGGATTCACGTTGTCTATCTTTCCCCGGCCGGCTCAGGTAATCCCGCTCGCGCCCCCCATCTGTGACGGAGCACAACCCCTGTGACCTGCGTAACCCTCCCGTAGCAGCGGTCACCGCCGCCGCAGGAGCCAGCCCAGCAACGCTGCCGTACCCACGGCGAGCAGCAAACCCAGCACCGTCACCCACTGGTATCCGGTGTCCGCGCCCATGGCCCCGGCCTGCAACAACAGCACCCCCAGCACGGCGGTGCCCAGCAGGACCGCCGCCGAGCGCAGCAGCCACCGAGTGATCAGTTCGGGGTCCACCACCGCGTCGTACGGCAGCAGCGCGGCCAGCGCGCACAGGGTGTGCCCCAGGTAGAGCAGGGCGGCGAGGGCGAGCAGCCGCCAGAGGGCAACCGGGCGGCCGTACCCGTCGGTGGCGAGCAACCAGCCGCCGACAGTGACCAACGCCGTGAAGGTCGCCCAGACCCGACGCGGGCCGAAGGCGGGCAACAACGCGGCAACCGTCAGGAACAGGATCGGCCGCCCGGCAAGCACCTCCGCGGGAAAGGCGAGGGCGAACCCGGCAAGCACGACGACGAAGATCGCACACCGCACCAGGAGCGGAGCGACGCTGATCCGGGTGACAGCGTTCTGGACCGCCCGGACCCGCCCGGACACGGCGTCGATCATCTGCCCCTCCGCTCGTTCGCGACTGCGGGGCTCGCAAGCTCACTCCTCGCGCTCACCGGCCACCAACCCTTGGGGCCGTCGCCATCCTCGCCACATCCCGCAGCACCTGGTCCAGGCTCCCGGCGCCGGCCCAGCGCACCACCGGCACGCCGTGCTCCCGGAGCTGCCCGATCATGACCTCACGATCCAACCGCCACAGCCGGTACGCCACCTCGGCCCACCCCCGGTCCTTCGGTGACACCAGATCCGTCGGCAACGTGTCGACAGCCACCACGAACCGGCCGGCGCGGGCCAACCGGGCGAGCATCTGCGCCGACCGTTCGTCAAGCAGCGGGGTGAGCACCACCACCAGCGCGTCCGACGACAGCAGTTGCGGGCCGAAAACCTGGTCGTACGGTTCGTGCGAGGACGACGTGACGTGAATGTCGAGCAGCCACTCCAGGACGGTCAGGTACTGCCGTCGTCCGGCCGCCGGACGGAGCCGGCGGGCTGCCGGCCCGTACTCCAGCAGCGAGACGCGGTCACCGCGGTGCAGGTAGTGCTCGGCGATCGCGGCGGTGGCCCGGACGGTGGTGTCCAGCACCGAGGCGGCACCGTTCACCCCGCCGGAACGCCCCGCCTCAGCGAGCACGTCGAGCAACACCACCACCTCAGCGTCCCGGTCGGAGAGGGTGGAGGCTACGTGCAGTTGGCGGGCGCGCAGCGAGACCCGCCAGTCGATCCGGCGCAACCGGTCCCCGGGGGCGAAGACCCGTACCCCGGCCAGTTCGCCGCCCTCACCGGGCCGCCGCGAGTGGTGCGCCCCGACCAGACCGGCGGCCCGGGGCATCGCCTCCACCGCCTCGAACGGCTCGGTACGCGGGTACACGCGCACGCGAACCGGCTCGACGATCACCGCGCGGGAAACCAGCAGGCCCCCTGCCGTGGCGACCCGAGCGCCGGCCGGGCCGACCGGGTGTCGGCCCCAACGCAGGGCGCGGCCGGCCAACTCCAGGTCGACAGCCGACCCGACGGGCACCGACGTCACGAACGGCCGGTCGGCCACCGAACGACCCGCGCCGCTGGCCGCCGGACCCTCACCACCGGTCGGCGGCACGTCGGCGACAGCCTCGTCCCGGGCGAAGCCGGCCCGGAATATCCGCAGCCACGGCGACACCCGGGTACGCAGCACCACCAGGTCGTAGTCGACAGTGTCCGGATTGCCGACGCTGACGGCCGCCGTCGCGGCGCCGCCCTCGACCAGTGGCCCGTCGTCACCTGCGGTGACCCACACCTGCGGCAGCGCCGTCGGCCGCCGACGCAGCGCGTACGCGGTGCCCAGTGCGAACGGGGCGGCCAGCACGATCAGGTCGACCCGCCCCAGCAGCACCCCCGCCACGAGCAGCAGACCGGCGAGCAGCACCGCCCGACCGAGCGCCGGGGTGGGCGCCCAGCCGGCGGCCGGTTCCGGCTCGGTGGATCTCGACTCGGTCGGTGCGGTCATCAGCGCTGGGGCCCGCCAGCGGCGTAGCTGGGCAGTGCGCCACTCGCCGGTGCTGGGGTGCCCTCCAGCACCTCGCCGACCACGAACGCCGGATCGACCCGGCGCAACCACATCTCCGGGCGCAGGGTGATCCGGTGGGCCAGCGCGGGTGCGGCCACCTCCTTGACGTCCTCCGGCACCACGTAGTCCCGCCCGGCGAAGACGGCACGCACCCGGGCCAGCAGCAGCAGCGCCAACGAACCGCGCGGTGAGGCGCCGACCAGCACCGACGGGTGCTCCCGCGTGGCCGCGGTGAGGGCCACGATGTACCGGCCGACGGAGTCCTCCACCACAACGTCCTCCAGGGCGGCCTGCATGGCCCGCAGCGTGGCCGCGTCGACCACCGCCTTGATGTCCGCCTCCTCGCGGCGACGACTCATCCGACGGCGGAGCACCTCCCACTCCTCTTCGTGGTGCGGGTAGCCGAACGAGACCCGCAGCAGGAACCGGTCCAGTTGCGCCTCGGGCAGCGGGTAGGTGCCCTCGTACTCGATCGGGTTGGCGGTGGCCAGCACGTGGAACG
>NZ_JBSFBM010000102.1:0-19886 GCF_053592955.1 Micromonospora sp. NPDC002411
GACCAGTTGTCGTCGTTCGCCGACGAGGTGACCCGGGTGGCCCGTGAGGTGGGCACCGAGGGCAACCTGGGCGGTCAGGCGCAGGTGAAGGGCGTGTCGGGCACCTGGCGGGATCTGACCGACAACGTGAACTCGATGGCGTCGAACCTGACCAGTCAGGTCCGCAACATCGCCTCGGTGACCACGGCGGTGGCGAAGGGTGACCTGTCGCAGAAGATCACGGTGGACGCGCGGGGCGAGATCCTGGAGTTGAAGTCCACTGTCAACACGATGGTGGACCAGTTGTCGTCGTTCGCCGACGAGGTGACCCGGGTCGCGCGTGAGGTGGGCACTGAGGGCAAGCTCGGCGGCCAGGCCCAGGTACGCGGCGTCGCCGGCACCTGGCGGGACCTGACCGACAACGTGAACTCGATGGCGTCGAACCTGACCGCCCAGGTCCGCAACATCGCGCAGGTTTCCACGGCGGTGGCGAAGGGTGACCTGTCGCAGAAGATCACGGTGGACGCGCGGGGCGAGATCCTGGAGTTGAAGTCGACAGTCAACACGATGGTGGACCAGTTGTCGTCGTTCGCCGACGAGGTGACCCGGGTGGCCCGTGAGGTGGGCACCGAGGGCAAGCTCGGTGGTCAGGCGCAGGTGAAGGGCGTGTCGGGCACGTGGCGGGATCTGACCGACAACGTGAACTCGATGGCGTCGAACCTGACCAGCCAGGTCCGCAACATCGCGTCGGTGACCACCGCCGTGGCGAAGGGTGACCTGTCGCAGAAGATCACGGTGGACGCCCAGGGCGAGATCCTGGAGCTGAAGTCGACAGTCAACACGATGGTGGACCAGCTGTCGTCGTTCGCCGACGAGGTGACCCGGGTCGCGCGTGAGGTCGGCATCGAGGGCAAGCTCGGTGGTCAGGCGCAGGTGAAGGGCGTGTCCGGCACGTGGCGGGACCTCACCGAGAACGTCAACCAGCTCGCCTCGACGTTGACCACGCAGCTGCGGGCCATCGCCCAGGTGTCCACCTCGGTGACCAGGGGCGACCTGACCCAGCGGATCGCGGTCAAGGCGCAGGGCGAGGTCGCCGAGCTGAAGGACAACATCAACCAGATGATCGTCACCCTCCGGGAGACGACGAAGAAGAACGCCGAGCAGGGCTGGCTGGACTCCAACCTGGCCCGGATCGGTGGCCTGTTGCAGGGCCAGCGCGACCTCGGCGAGGTCTGCCGCATGATCATGACGGAGGTGACGCCGCTGGTCGACGCCCAGCTCGGCGCCTTCTTCCTCGCCGACGACACCGACGGCAGCATGCGACTGCGGCTGACCTCCTCCTACGGGTACGTGGCGCGGGGCACCGACGTCACCTTCGGACCGGGTGAGGGGCTGGTCGGGCAGACCGCGTTGTCCCGCCGCACGATCCGGGTCAGCGCCTCCCCGAACAGCCGACTCACCCTGCGGTCCGGTCTGGCCGAGACACCTCCGTCCGACCTGGTGGTGCTCCCCGTCCTGTTCGAGGGCGAGCTGCTCGGGGTGATCGAGTTCGCTAGCGTGTCGGCGTTCTCCGAGCTGCACCTCGCGTTCCTGGAGCGGTTGGTGCTCACCATCGGCATCGCGGTCAACACCATCCAGGCCAACCGGCGTACGGAGGAGTTGCTGGCCCAGTCGCAGCGCCTGGCGCACGAGATGCAGGAGCAGTCGGCGGAGTTGCAGCGCACCAACGCCGAGTTGGAGGAGAAGGCCACCCTGCTCTCCGAGCAGAAGGGCAACATCGAGACGAAGAACCGGGAGATCGAGCTCGCTCGGCTGGGCCTGGAGGAGAAGGCGCAGCAGTTGACCCGGGCGTCGGCCTACAAGTCCGAGTTCCTGGCCAACATGAGCCACGAGCTGCGTACGCCGCTGAACTCGTTGCTGCTGCTGGCCCGCCTGCTGGCGGAGAACTCGGAGCAGAACCTCAGCCCGAAGCAGATCGAGTTCGCCCGGACCATCCACGGGTCCGGCTCCGACCTGCTGCGTCTGATCGACGACATCCTCGACCTGTCCAAGATCGAGGCGGGTCGGATGGACGTCGAGCCGACCGAGATCCGGTTCACCGAGCTGCGCGGTTTCGTCGAGCAGGCGTTCGCGCCGCAGGCCGAGGAGAAGAACCTGGACTTCCAGGTACGGGTGAGTAAGGATCTGCCGCCGGCGCTGGTGACCGACGCGCAGCGGTTGCAGCAGATCCTGCGCAATCTGCTCTCCAACGCGGTGAAGTTCACCGACAACGGTGCGGTGACGCTGCGGATCGCCCCGGCGGCGGAGAACGCGGTGTTCGATGTGCCGGCGCTGACCAACGCCCAGCAGGTGATCGCGTTCACCGTGATCGACACCGGGATCGGCATCTCCGACGACAAGTTGTCGATCATCTTCGAGGCGTTCCAGCAGGCGGACGGCACGACCAGCCGCCGCTACGGCGGCACCGGCCTGGGTCTGTCGATCAGCCGCGATCTGGCCCGGTTGATCGGCGGCACCATCACCGTGTCGTCAGCGCCCGGCCAGGGTTCGACGTTCACGCTGTTCGTGCCGCAGGTGCTGGCTCCGGACGCGGTCGTCGCGCCCCAGCCGCCGTCTCCGCAGCGGGCCGGCCTGCCGTCGTCGCTGCTCATGCCGCCGCTGGAGCTGCTTCCGGAGCGGCCGGAGGCGCCGGCGACCCGTCAACTGGACGGCGCCACAGTCCTGATCGTGGACGACGACGTCCGGAACGTCTTCGCCTTGACCAGCGCGTTGGAGCTGCACGGGATGACCGTGCTGTACTCGGACAACGGGGCGGACGGTGTCCGCCTGCTGGCCGAGCATCCGGAGGTGGACATCGTGCTGATGGACGCCATGATGCCCGACCAGGACGGTTACGAGACCACGCGCCAGATTCGCCGCAACCATCGCTTCGCCGACCTGCCGGTGGTCTTCCTGACCGCGAAGGCCATGCCTGGTGATCGTGAGTCGGCGCTCGCTGCCGGGGGCAGCGACTACATCACCAAGCCAGTCGACCTGGACGATCTGATCGAGTTGATGTCGTCCTGGATCAACGGCAGCCGCACCGAGGAGACTTCGTGACCCAGATGGCCAAGGCGCTGCTCGTGGACGACCGGCGGCAGAACCTGACGGCCCTGGAGGCCATCCTCCAGGGCCTGCCGGTCCAGTCCGTCGCGGTGGAGAGTGGCGAGGCGGCGCTCAAGCAGCTCCTGGTGGACGACTTCGCGGTGATCCTGCTGGACGCGCAGATGCCGGACATGGACGGCTTCGAGACGGCGAGTCACATCAAGCGCCGCGAGCGGACCCGGCACGTGCCGATCATCTTCCTGACCGCTGCCGACCGGGATGCCCAGCTCGCCCTCCGGGGTTACCAGGTGGGCGCTGTGGACTACCTGACCAAGCCGTTCGACCCGTGGGTGCTGCGGGCCAAGGTGTCGGTCTTCGTCGAGCTGTGGGTGAAGACCCGGCAGTTGGCCGCCCAGTCGGACCTGGTCCGGGAGCGTGACACGCAGTGGCGGAGGCTCACCGACGCGGTCGACGAGGCGACGACCATGCTGCGTTCCGACGACGGGGAGGCCCGGGAGCGGGCGGTACGCATGCTGGAGCAGGCCCGTTGGGGCAACACCGCCTGACGGCGGCGGGGCGGGTCAGCCGGTGGTCTGGTCGTTGCGGATCATCAGGGCGCTGCGGAGGCCGGTGATGTCCAGGACCCGGATGAGGAAGTCGCCCACGTGGGTCAGCATCAGCAGGCTCTGCGCGTGGCTGGCCTTGCGGCTGAGTACGACGAGGGTGCCCAGGCCCTGCGAGTCGCAGAAGGTGACGCCGCCGAGGTCGAGGACGATCTTCGGCGGCGGGTCGGCCAGCACCTCGTTGACCACGGTCGAGAGCTGCGCGGCCGTGAGCATGTCGATCTCACCGGCCAGGCGAAGCACAGCTTCGTCACCCGTCCGGTGTAGCGTGATGGACAGTTCGGCACGATCCACTCGGTCAGCCTAGCGCGATCCGGCCGGTCCGGCCTGTCGAGGCCGTGAGCCGTCGCCACGCAGGCCGTGCGAAGCAGCCGCCCAGGTTCGAGCCGTCGCCGCCCACGCCGTGAGCCTTCCTGCCGGCGCTGCTGGCGGGCACCGGCTGGGGGTGAGCCTGGTAACCCGACTGCGGGGTGGCTGCTGGTGGGCCGTTCGCCGCTGACACAATGGCGGCATCGTGACCGACATCTTTCCCGCCGGATCCGGCCGCTACCCGGCCGAAGCGCCGGCCTCCGAGGCCCTGTTCGACCGCGCCCGCGCCATCGTGCCGGGCGGGGTCAACTCTCCCGTGCGCGCCTTCCAGGCGGTCGGCGGCGCCCCACGTTTCATGGTCCGTGGTGAGGGCGCGTGGCTGTACGACGCCGACGACCGCCGCTACGTCGACCTGGTCTGCTCCTGGGGGCCGCTGATCCTCGGGCACGCCCACCCGGAGGTGGTGGACGCCGTGCAGGCCGCCGCCGCCCGGGGCACCAGCTTCGGCACGCCCACCCCGGGCGAGGTGGAGTTGGCCGCCGAGCTGGTCGACCGGACCCCGATGGAGCAGGTCCGCCTGGTCAACTCGGGCACCGAGGCCACCATGTCGGCGATCCGGTTGGCCCGCGGCTACACCGGCCGCTCGAAGATCGTCAAGTTCGCCGGCTGCTACCACGGACATGTCGACGCGCTGCTCGCCGCCGCCGGCTCCGGCGTGGCCACCCTGGGCCTGCCCGACTCGCCCGGCGTGACCGGCGCGGCGGCCAGCGAGACGATCGTGCTGCCGTACAACGACATCCGGGCCGTCGAGGAGGCGTTCGCCGCCGAGGGCCCGCACATCGCGGCGGTGATCACCGAGGCGGCCGCCGGCAACATGGGTGTGGTCGCCCCTCGCGACGGCTTCAACCAGCAGCTCGCCCGGATCGCGCACGCCCACGGCGCCCTGCTCGTGGTGGACGAGGTGATGACCGGGTTCCGGGTGTCCCGCGCCGGGTGGCACGGCCTCGACGCCTCCGACGCCGACCTGTGGACGTACGGCAAGGTCATGGGTGGTGGCCTGCCCGCCGCGGCCTTCGGCGGGCGGGCGGACATCATGGCGCGACTCGCCCCGGCCGGCCCGGTCTACCAGGCCGGCACGCTCTCCGGTAACCCGCTGGCCTGCGCCGCCGGGCTGGCGACCCTGCGGCTCGCCGACGACGCGCTGTACCAGCGCCTCGACCAGACGGCCGCCACAGTGGGCAAGCTGGCCTCCGACGCGCTGGCCGCCGCCGGGGTCCCGCACCGTTTGTCGTACGCGGGCAGCATGTTCTCGATCTTCTTCACCGACGCCGACGTGGTCGACTACGACAGCGCGCGCACCCAGCAGGTGCCGGCGTTCAAGGCGTTCTTCCACGCGATGCTCGCCGCCGGCGTCTACCTGCCGCCGAGCGCGTTCGAGTCGTGGTTCGTGTCGGCGGCGCTGGACGACGCCGCTCTGGAACACATCGCCGACGCGCTGCCGACGGCGGCGAACGCTGCGGCGGCGGCCGGTCACGGGGGTTAGCGTGAGCGCGAGGAGTGAGTCGGTCTTGCGAGCCCCGCAGTCGGGAACAAAGGGGGCGCAGCCTTGAGTAAGACGGTGGTCCACGTGCTGCGGCACGGCGAGGTGCACAACCCGGATCAGATTCTCTACGGTCGGTTGCCCGGTTTCCGCCTCTCCGAGCTGGGTGTGCAGATGGCCAAGGCCGCCGCGCAGGGCCTGGCCGAGCGGGAGATCGTGCACGTGGTGGCCAGCCCGCTGGAACGCGCCCAGCAGACCGCCGAGCCGATCGCCGCCCAGTTCGGGCTGCCGGTCGGGGTGGACGAGCGGCTGATCGAGAGCGCGAACTGGTTCGAGGGCAAGAAGGTGTCCCCGGGCGACGGTTCGTTCCGTGACCCGCGCAACTGGTGGGTGCTGCGCGACCCGGTGACCCCGTCCTGGGGGGAGGCGTACCGGGTGATCGCCGAGCGGATGTTCGCCGCCGTGCAGGCCGCCCGGGTCGCCGCCGAGGGGCGCGAGGCGGTGCTGGTGTCGCACCAGCTCCCGATCTGGACGCTGCGCCGCCACGTCGAGCGCAAGCGGCTCTGGCACGACCCGCGCAAGCGGCAGTGCGGGCTGGCGAGTCTCACCTCGTTCCACTTCGACGGCGCGAAGGTGGTGGGCATCGGCTACAGCGAGCCGGCCGCGCACCTGATCGCCCTCTCCGCGACAGCCCGGACGGCCAAGGGGGCCTGATGAACGCCCGGAGGTGGACCGCCGGCCTGCTCGCCACCGTCGCAGCGGTGGCGTTGGTCGGCTGCACGTCGTCGAAGGGGCAGGAGAAGACCTGCACGACCACCACCGACGGGATCTTCGAGTGCGCACCGGACCAGCGCTCGGCTCCTCCGAAACTCGCCGGGGAGCTGCTCCTCGGCGGCACCTATGACGTCACCCAGGCCCGGGGCCAGGTCGTCGTGGTCAACTTCTGGGGTTCCTGGTGCGCGCCGTGCCGCGCCGAGGCGGACGACTTGGAAGCCGTCTACCAGGCCACCAAGGGTTCCGGGGTGAGCTTCCTCGGCATCAACGTGCAGGATTCGCGGGACAAGGCCAAGGCGTTCGAGCAGGGGCGGGTCACCTATCCGAGCCTCTTCGACCCGGCCAGCCGGCTGGCGCTCGACCTGGACATCCCGCCGAACACCGTCCCCGCGACGGTGGTGCTCGACCGGGAGGGGCGGATCGCCTCGGTGATCCGGGCCGCCGTCAAGCAGGAGGGCCTGCAACCGATCGTCGAGCGGGTCGCCGCCGAGAAGCCGGCGTCGAACTGATGGGCGAGACCTTCAAGGAGCTGGCCCTGAGCGGGCCGCTGCTGCTCGCCATCGGCGCGGCGGCGCTCGCCGGCCTGGTCAGCTTCCTCTCCCCGTGCGTGCTCCCGCTCGTCCCCGGCTACCTGTCGTACGTCACCGGTCTCGCCGGGGCGGACCTCGAGGGCCGCCGGGCTCCGGCGGACCCGGCTCCCGACGGCGACGGCGGGGTGGCGGTCCGCGAGCGGGCCACGGTGGCCGTCAAGGGCCGGGTGCTCGCCGGCACGTTGCTCTTCATCGCCGGCTTCACCGTCGTCTTCGTCGCGACCGCCATCCTGTTCGCCGGTATCGGCCGGGTCTTCTTCGAGTACGAGCGGCAGCTCGAAATCGTCGTCGGCGTGCTGATCATCGTGCTCGGGTTCGGCTACCTCGGGATGATCCCCGCACTGCAACGGGAGTTCCGGATCTCCCGGCTGCCGTCGGCCGGGCTGCTCGGCGCACCGGTCTTCGGGGCGGTCTTCGCGCTCAGTTGGGTGCCCTGCACCGGCCCGACGCTCGGTGCGGTGATGGGGATGGCTGCCACGAGCGGCCAGAGTGACCGCGCCGTGGTGCTCGCCGTGGCGTACTGCCTCGGGTTGGGGATACCGTTCGTGGTCTTCGGGCTGGGCTTCGAACGCCTGCTCGGTGTCTTCCGCGCCGTCCGGCGCAACAGCCGCTGGGTCACCCGGGTCGGCGGCGCCCTGCTCATCCTGATCGGCCTGGCGCTGGTCACCGGCGGATGGCAGAGCTTCGTGATCTGGTTGCAGACCACTGTCGGGGTGGGCGAGGTGAGCATCTGATGACGGTCGTCGACGACCGGCCGGAGACCGTGGCGCCGGCGCCACGCCGCCGGCCGAACCGGTTGCTGGCCCTGCTGCGCAACTCCTGGCGGCAGCTGACCAGCATGCGTACCGCCCTGATCCTGCTCTTCCTGCTCGCTGTCGCCGCCATCCCCGGCTCGGTGCTGCCGCAGCGCGGGATCAGCCCGGAGAAGGTCAACGAGTACTTCGTCGACCACCCGGACTGGGCCCCCCGACTGGACCGGATCGGCGCGTTCGAGGTCTTCGGGTCGGTCTGGTTCTCCGCGATCTACCTGCTGCTGTTCACCTCACTGATCGGCTGCATCACGCCCCGACTGCGCGACCACGTCCGGGCGTTGCGGTCCCGGCCGCCGGCCGCGCCGAAGCGGATGGCCCGGCTCCCGCAGCACGCTGTGGTGCCCGCCCCAGCTGGTGGCGTGGCGGCGATCGCCGACGTGCTGCGCAAGCGCCGCTGGCGGGTGGAGGTGCGCGGCGACGAGGTCTCCGCCGAGAAGGGCTACCTCAAGGAGACCGGGAACCTGCTGTTCCACACCTCGCTCATCGCGGTGCTGATCGGCGTCGCGCTCGGTTCGTGGTACGGCTGGAGCGGCAACCGACTGCTGGTGGCGGGCGCGGACAACGCCTTCTGCAACACCCGCCAGCAGTACGCGGAGGCGAAGCTCGGCCCCCGGGTGGACAGCGCCGACCTGCCCCGCTTCTGCCTGCGGCTGGACGACTTCGAGGCGCGGTTCCTGCCGTCCGGTCAGCCGGAGTTCTTCAACGCCACGGTCACCGTCGACGGCCCGGACGAGCCGACCCGCAGCGCCGACTTCTCGGTGAACTCGCCGCTGCGCCTGGCCGACGCGAACGTCTACCTGCTCGGCCACGGGTACGCCCCGGTGATCCGCTACACCGACCGGTTCGGCAACAGCCAGGTCAGCGACGAGCCGTTCCTGACCACCGGCGACATGGGCCTCACCAGTGAAGGCCTGGCCGCGTTCCCGGACGCGAACGTCGACCCGGCCACCGGCCAGCGCAGCCCGGACGGGCAGATGGCGTTCACCGGCATCTACCTGCCCACCGCGCCCGAGCAGGGGCCGTTCGTCCGCTCGCAGTACCCGACCGAGCGCAACCCGGTGCTGAACCTGGTCGCCTACCAGGGCAACCTCGGCATGGACGCCGGCATCCCCGGCTCGGTCTACCAGCTCGACCAGCGTCAGGTGCGTGCCGGCAAGGTCAAGGAGGTCGGCACCAAGCTGCTCAAGAAGGGCGAGACCTGGACGTTGGCGGACGGCACCACCGTCGAGTTCCTGGGCACCGAGCGGTACGTCACCCTCTCCGTCCGACACGACCCCGGTGCGACGCCGCTGCTGATCAGCTGTGGTGTCCTGCTGGTCGGGCTGATGGGTTCGCTGTTCGGGCGGCGTCGCCGGGTGTTCTTCCGGGTGGTGCCGGCCGACCCCGGCGAAGGATCTCCGACGAGCGGTAGTAGCTTGATGGAGGTCGGCGGGTTGCCGCGTACCGACTATCCGGGGTTCGCCGACGAGTTCACCCAGCTCATCGCTGCGGTCAAGGGTGATGCTGACCCAGTGGCCGAACGGGCCGGTGTGCGAGAAGGAGCCGAGTGATGTCCGCACTCTCCGACAATCTGGTCACTTTCGCGATCCTGGCGTACCTGATCGCGATGATCGGCCATGCCGTCGAGTACGCGCTGGGCAACGCCCGTACCCGGGTCGCCTCGGCGGCGCCGGTCCGCGAGTTGGTCGGTGCCGGCGGTGGCGTGGTCGAGGAGCCGCCCGCGTCGGTCCCCGCGCCGCCCGTGCATCGTTCCGCGCGGCGTGCCCGCCTCGCAGGCCTGTTCGGGGTGGGCGCCACCGCGGTCGCCGCCCTGCTGCACCTGGCGGCCCTGGTCACCCGTGGCCTCGCGGCCGACCGGATGCCCTGGGGCAACATGTACGAGTTCGTGCTCACTGTGACGTTCATCGGGGTCGCCGCCTGGCTGGTGGTGCTCTGGAAGCGACCGTCGCTGCGCAAGCTCGGGCTGTTCCTCACGCTGGTGATGGTGCTGCTGGTGGCCACCGCCGAGCTGGTCCTGTACGTACCGATCGTGCCGCTGGTGCCGGCACTGAACTCGTACTGGTTCGTCATCCACGTCTCGACCATCGTCTTCGCGTCCGGCATCTTCCTGCTCGGTGCGGTGCCGGCGGTCGGCTTCCTGATGCGCAACGGGTACGAGAACGGCAAGCGGAGCTTCCCGTACACCCTGGCCAAGCGGCTGCCCGGCGCGGCCAGCCTGGAACGGCTGACCTTCGCGCTGCATGCGTTCGCGTTCCCGATCTTCACCTTCGCGGTGATCGCCGGCGCCATTTGGGCCGAGGCGGCGTGGGGCCGGCCGTGGGGCTGGGACCCGAAGGAGACCTGGGCGTTCATCTCCTGGGTGGTGTACGCCGGTTACCTGCACGCCCGGGCCACGCCGAGCGTGCGGCGCAACGTGGCGACCTGGCTCGCGGTGCTCGGCTTCCTCACCATGCTGATGAACCTGTTCGGCGTGAACATCTTCTTCACCGGCCTGCACTCGTACGGTGGGCTGGACTGATCCGGTAAACGGCGTGCGGGCCGGTCACGGATTCCGTCAGTGACCGGCCCGCGTCGTTGTGGCGTGCTGGGTCAGCCCACTGTCACCGGAGCGACGTCGTTGCCCGGGTTGTCGTCCACGCGCGGGTAGCGTCCGAACGGCTGGACCTCGCCGGGCGTCCCGGAGAGGCTGTCGATCCGCAGGTCGAACGCAGCGGTGTGGGTCAGGCCAGCCGGGAACACGGAGCCCGGCCCGTTGCAGTACCAGGTCGCCGGGGCGTCACCGGCAGACTCCTCGTCCCCGTTGAGCCAGCAGCTCGACGGGTTGCCGACCACCGTGGTGCCGGCCGGCGGCACGAAGAGGAAGCCGCCGACGCCGTCACCGGAGTTGGTGGCGTCCGGAACACCGGGGCCCTCGTTGCGGAGGCCGACGGTGACCCGCACGGTCTCACCGACGGCACCGGTGACGGTTGCGCCCTGGGCGACGACGTCGAAGGCGCCCTGCACCGAGCGCAGGTGGGTCTGGCCTCCGGTGCCGGTCACCCCGGCCGGGATCACGTCGAGCGCCTTGCCCACCGGTCGCAGCCGCAGCCCCTGCTCGGCCTCGCGGTGCTTGAGCTTCACGCCGCTCGGAAGCGGCCCGGCGCTGGCCAGCGGTTCCACGAACTGGCTGATCCGCTTGCTGCCGAGGGTGGCCGGGCCGACCGTGGTGGTCAGCTTCTGCCGCAGCTCGTGCCGCTGGCCGGGGGCGAACGTGCCCCGTACGGTGCAGACCACCACGGTGGCGAGCACCCGGTCGGTGCCGTACCGGCAGTTGCGGTAGCTGGCCGGAATCAGACCCACCGGGAAGCGGAGGGTGAGCCGGAGGTCCACGACCGGCTGGTCGCCCGCGTTGACCACGGCCACCGGCACCGGCAGGCTGTCGCCGACCGCCACGCCGGAAACGGATTCGTCGACGAGGTCGAGCAGGTCGGGCCCGGACCGCACGGTGATCGTCGCCTGCTGGGTGGACGGCTCGGTCTGCTCGCCGAGCGCCGTGTAGGCGAGGGAGCCGGTCGCGCCGTCGGTCGCGCCGGGCGCGGCCCGGAACACCACAGGCACGGTGCCGGTGAGCGTGCCGAACTCGTCGACGGCCGTCGGCGGCATCGGGCAGGTCACCGAGGTGCCCTCGGTGACACAGAAATCGGGGAAGGCGGCGGTGGCCACGCCAGCCAGGCCGGTCAGGTCGACTGTCACCCGGGGCTGGGTGGCACCGGTGCTGGTCAGGGTCAGTTGGACCGTGCGGCCGGGAGCGGTCGGACCGCTGACCGTGACCTCGTCCAGCCAGGCGCTGACCCAGCCCGGGTCGTCCTGCGCCATTGCCGGAACGGCCGCCACGCCGACCGTCGCGGTGCCCACGACCAGCGCGGTGAGGCCGCGCAGGAGCCTGCCGCGCGTAACGTGCACAGATCTCATCGATCTCCTTGGTGGGGGATGAGCCGATTGGAAGAAGCCGGGGTCAATGCCCCGGCCCCGACCGGCACCCCAGATCCTAGAGATCACCTGTGACAGTCTTCGATCGGTCGGACGGCCCCTGCCCCCTGGCCGTCAGGCGTGACAGCGTCCGTTCAACCTGGACGGTGACCTGGTAGGACACCTCCGGCACATCCGCCAGCTCGATGCGCTCACCGCGTAGCGCCACCTGTGCGTGCAGCTCCCTGGCGACAGCGTCGCGTACCGCGATCAGCAGGGGCGACAACCCGTCCGGGTCGCCGACGACATACGCGTCCGACATCCCACCAGCCTGCGCCCCAGCCCCACCGCCACGCCATGACGGGTGAGATGTCCGACCGTCGCCGGGCCGGTGCCGGGCAGGCTTGATCCACTCCAGATCGGCGATGCGGCGGCTTCCGGAGTAGAGCATGGCGCCACTTCGGCGATCTGGTGTCGATCACGCCGGGGTGTCGATCACGCCGGGGTCGATCGCGCTGGTTGGTCAGCCGCCGAACCAGCCCGGCATGTCCAGGCGGAACCAGTTGGTCGAGGCCATTGCGCGCAGGTCGTCCTCGATGGCGTCGACCCGTTCCGCGCCGAGGCGTTCGGCCCACTGGCGACGCAACGTATCGAAGATCTCCGCCGATCGGCGGAGCCCGTCGGCACCGCGCGGCGTGACCCGGACCAGCCGGCGGCGGGCGTCGCGCGGGTCGTCGACCCGTTCCAGGTAGCCGACCTCGACCAGCCGGTCCACAGTCTTGCCGGCGGCCTGCTTCGAGATGCCGAGGCGTTGCCCCAACTCGGTGGCTGTGGTGCCGTCCATCCCGACGGCCTGGAGCACGAAGCCGTGCAGCGGCCGTAGCTCCGGATGCCCCTGTCGAGCCAGTTCGGCGTGCAGGTCGTCGATCAGCGTCCGAAACCCGGCCAGCAGCAGGAGCGGCAACTGGAAGCCGGGGCGTGCCGGATCAGCGCTTGCCATGTTCGACAACCACGTTTACTATTTCGTCAACCACGTTGACTATCGTACGGGACGCGGCACCGGCCCCGACGGCCTCCCGCCTTCCCGACCTCGCGGCCTCGTGCCGACCTTTCGAAAGCAGGTGAACCGTGTCCGTCTTCACCGAGCACACCGCCGAAACCGCACCCGTTGCCGCCCGTCGGACCATGGAGGGTGTGCAGAACCGGTTCGGCTGGCTGCCCACCCCGGTGGCGCTGATGGCCGAGTCGCCGCAGTTGCTCGCCGGGTTCCTCGCCGCCAACGCGGGTTTCGAGCAGACCGACCTCTCGCCCCTGGACCGGGAGGTGGTCATCCTGACCGTCTCCGCCACCCACGCGTGTCACTTCTGCGTTGCCCTGCACACCGGCAAGCTCACCCAGCTCGGCGCGAGTGCCGAGCTGATCGCGGCACTGCGCGCCGGCTCGCCGTTGCCCGAGCCGCGGCAGGAGGCACTGCGCCGGTTCACGCTGGCCGTGCTCGACCACCGGGGCGCGGTGCCCGACGGCGAACTCGACGACTTCCTCGCCGCCGGCTACCTGCCCCGACACGCGCTGGACGTGGTGCTCGGCGTTGGCGCGTACACCATGTCCACCTTCGCCAACCGCCTCACCCGAGCGCCGCTCGACCCACCGCTGGCCGCCCACGCCTGGACGCCCGCCGCCTGACCCGCCGCACCCGGTCCACCGTTGGTTGCCGTCTCGGCGCGAGCCCTGATCCACTCGCGTTCCGGGAAACAGGGGTGACCCAGCCGCAGGACACCGGAACTTCCCGGAACCCGAGTGGATCAAGCCGAGAGCGGGGAGGCGGCACTCAGGCCGCCCCGAGAAAGTCGCGCAGCAGGGCGAGCATCTCGTCCGGGCGCTCCTCGTACAGCCAGTGGCCGCAGTCCTCGATCACCTCACCGCGGACCGCGTCGGCGTACTGACGAACCTGCTCGGCGACCTGGCCGCCGAGGCTGGCCGCCGATCCGACGGCCAGCACCGGCATGGTCAGCTTCGTGCCCCGGTACGCCGCGTTGTCGGCGATGTCCTGCTCGAACGCCCGGAAGTAGGCGAAGCTCGCCCGCAGATGCGCCGGGTCGCGCAGGTGGCTGGCGAACTCCTCGATGTCGGGCGCGGCGATGCTGCCCTTGCGCACCATCAGCGCGTCGGTGAACTTGTCCACCCAGAGCGACTCCCGCCCGTTGACCAGCGCCTCCGGAAGCCCGTTGCCGAGGGAGAAGTAGCCGAAGTTCCACACCCCGGGCCCGGCCGAGGTGAGCGCGGGGAACGTGTAGATGCTCTCGTCGGGGATCGGCGCCTCGCTGAGCACCAGCCGACTCACCCGCTGCGGATGGGCGGCGGCGTACGCGTACGCCACCATGGTCCCCAGGTCGTGCCCAACCAGCCGGAGGTCGCTCGCCAGGCCGAGCTGATCGAGTAGTCCGTGCAGGTCGGCGGCGACCGTCTTCTTGTCGTACCCGTCGGCCGGGGCGTCGCTGCCCCCGAAACCGCGCAGGTCGGGCGCGACCACGTCGAAGGAGCGCCCCAACTCGGGCAGCAGGTGCCGCCACATGTACCAGCACTGCGGGTACCCGTGCAGCAGCACCAGCGGTGGGCCGCTGCCGCCACGGACGTAGTTCATGGTGATCTGGCCGACCCGTGCTCGTTGCTCGGTGAACCCTGCCGGAACCCGATCCCCACCCATTCGCCGCCTCCGTCCGCGTGCTGCCCGGCTACCCGCTCGACCGACGGCCATGCCTGCGGGCGCTGCGCCCGAACGTTGGTGAATCAAGGCCGGGTAGGCGGGCGCGCATGGGGTCGTCGCCGGTGTCACAGCACCCGGCTTGGGCCACACCGCACCCGGTGCGGGAGACTGGCGGGTATGGCGGCTCGTGGCTTCCCGTACACCGATCTCAAGGACTTTCTCGCGGCGCTGGAGCGCGCGGGGGAGTTGCGCCGGGTCGACGTCCCGGTCGACCCCACCCTCGAGATCAGCGAGGTGGTCACCCGCACGGTGCGGGCCGGCGGGCCGGCGCTGCTCTTCGAGCGTCCTACCCGGGGCGAGATGCCGGTGGCGATCAACCTGTTCGGCACCGAGAAGCGCATGGCGATGGCCCTCGGCGTCGACTCGCTGGACGAGATCGGTGCCCGGATCGGCTCGCTGATCAAGCCGGAGCTGCCGGTCGGCTGGTCGGGCATCCGCGAGGGCCTCGGCAAGGTCATGCAGCTCAAGTCGGTGCCACCGCGCAAGGTGAAGACCGCGCCCTGCCAGGAGGTCGTCTACCGGGGCGAGGACGTCGACCTCAACCGGCTGCCGGGGTTGCAGGTGTGGCCCGGCGACGGCGGGATCTTCCACAACTACGGGCTGACCCACACCAAGCACCCGGAGACCGGCAAGCGCAACCTCGGCCTGTACCGGCTCCAGCAGCACGGCCGCAACACCCTGGGCATGCACTGGCAGATCCACAAGGACTCCACCGCTCACCACGCGGTCGCCGAGCGGCTCGGGCAGCGCCTGCCGGTCGCCATCGCGATCGGCTGCGACCCGGTCGTCTCGTACGCGGCCAGCGCGCCGCTGCCCGGCGACATCGACGAGTACCTGTTCGCGGGGTTCCTGCGCGGCGAGCGGGTGGAGATGGTCGACTGCCTCACCGTGCCGTTGCAGGTGCCGGCGCACGCGCAGATCGTGCTGGAGGGCTACCTGGAGCCGGGTGAGCGGCTGCCCGAGGGGCCGTTCGGCGACCACACCGGCTTCTACACCCCGGTCGAGCCGTTCCCGGTGCTGCACGTCGAGGCGATGACGATGCAGCGCAAGCCGGTCTACCACTCGATCGTCACCTCCAAGCCGCCGCAGGAGGACCACGGCCTCGGCAAGGCCACCGAACGGATCTTCCAGCCGCTGCTCAAGCTGATGATCCCGGACATCGTCGACTACGACCTGCCGGCCGCCGGGGTCTTCCACAACTGCGCGATCGTGTCGATCCGCAAGCGGTACCCGAAGCACGCGCAGAAGGTGATGAACGCGATCTGGGGCGCGCACCTGATGTCGCTGACCAAGCTCATCGTGATCGTCGACGAGGACTGCGACGTGCACGACTACAACGAGGTCGCCTTCCGCGCCTTCGGCAACGTCGACTACGCGCGCGACCTGCTGCTCACCGAGGGGCCGGTGGACCACCTCGACCACTCGTCGTACCAGCAGTTCTGGGGTGGCAAGGCGGGTGTCGACGCGACCCGCAAACTCCCCACCGAGGGCTACACCCGCGGTTGGCCGGAGGAGATGAGCATGAGCCCGGAAGTCTCGGCCCTGGTCGACAAGCGCTGGAAGGAGTACGGGATCTGATGGCCGTCCTCGAAGCTCCCGCCGAGAAGCCGGGCCGGGTCAAGTCCTTCCTCAAGCTCGTCGCGATCGAGCACTCGGTGTTCGCGCTGCCCTTCGCGTACCTGTCGGCGTTGAGCGCCATGCAGGTCAACGGCGGGCGGGTGCGCTGGCTCGACCTGCTGCTGATCACCGTGGCGATGGTCGGGGCGCGGACGTTCGCGATGGCCGCCAACCGGATCCTCGATCGCCGGATCGACGCGCGGAATCCGCGTACCGCCGGGCGGGAACTGGTCACCGGTGCGGTGAGCGTGCGGACGGCCTGGACCGGCGCGGCCGTCGCGCTGGTGGTCTTCCTCGCCGCCGCCGCCCTGCTCAACCCGCTCTGCCTGGTGCTCGCGCCGCTCGCGGTGGTGCCGTTGGTCGTCTACCCCTACGGCAAGCGGTTCACCAACTGGCCGCACGCCATCCTGGGGATCGCCCAGATGGTCGGTCCGGTCGGCGCCTGGCTGGCGGTCACCGGCACCCTGGACGGATCCGGGCCCGCCTGGGTGCTCGGCGCGGCGGTCGGGCTGTGGATCGGCGGCTTCGATCTGATCTACGCCTGCCAGGACTCCGAGATCGACCAGGAGATCGGCGTGCACAGCGTGCCCGCCCGGTACGGCCGGCGCTTCGCGCTGCACGCCTCCACGATCGCGCACGTGGTGACCTTCGCGCTGTTCGTCTGGTTCGGCGCGTTGATCGGCCTCGGCTGGCTGTGGTGGATCGGGCTGGCGTTCACCGCTGTCGCGTTCGCGTATCAGCACCTGGTGGTCAGCCCGACCGACCTGAGCAAGGTCAACCGGGCGTTCTTCACCGCCAACGGGTTCGTCGGCATCGCGTTGTTCGTCTTCGCGCTGCTCGACCTGGTGATCCGGCTCGACCTACGGCCCTGACCGGCTGACCACTGCCTCGTCCTCCCCGGTGGGGTAACGGGCGCTCTCCAAGGTCCAGTCGATGGTGCCCCGGACGGCGTACGCGACCACGTCGAGGTGGTCGGTGACCGCCCGGTCCACCGCCGGGCCGAACGACGGCACCGCGGCCCGCAGCGCGACGAAGCGCCGCATCGCCTCCCGCCAGCGCTCGGTCGCCAGGGCCACCGCCTCCGCCGACGGCACCGCCAGTTCGGCCTCGATGGCCAGGACCAGGTTGTGTCCGCCTGCGGTCGCCCGGTCCTTCTCCAACGAGGCCAGGTCGTTGTACCAGGAGAGCAGGTCGTTGCCGGCCTGGGCGATCTGCCGCAGCAGCGGATGGTGGTGGACCGGGTCGGGCAACGGCCGACCGCCCGCGAACTCCACGAGCGTGTACGACACCTCCGCCGCCGAGGTGGCCCGCCGCAGCTCCACGTACTCGTCGACGCCGGGTCGGCGGCCGGTTTCCTTGTTGACCGCCTCCTGCCAGGTGCCGTCGAGGTGCCGGGCCACCGCGTCGGCGAAACGCGACCGCCACCGGGCCGGCATCCGGCGGCGCGGCTCCCGCCAGGCCAGCACCAGCAGCCGCCGAAGCGGGTCGGTGAGCCCGACCGGGCGCAGCCGAGCGTCGTGCAGCAGCGCCAACGTGCCGTTGCGCAGAGCCCGGATCTGCTCCGAGGTCAGCCGGCCAGGCCCGTCGCAGGCGTCGTCGACCAGGAAGAACCACGTGAACAGCACGGTCAGCACCCGAAGATCGGCCTCGGTGGCGTCCGGGTAGAGCCGTCCGGCGTACCTGGCGAACGCCCCCCGGGCCAGCCGGTGCAACGCCGCGTCGTCCAGGGCGAGGCCGAGGTCGGGCAGCAGGCCGAGCAGCCACTCCTGCACGCTGTCGGCGTGCGGAGAGAGCCGGGACTGGATCGGGCATTCGGCACGCAGCGCCCGAAGGGCCTCGCCGGTCGTCACCGATGCCTCCTGCGCGAGATGATTCCGATGCGAATCCCCACCAGCAGCATGTCAGGTCGACGGAATGCCCACCTACCCCGCCGGGCATGCCGGAGCGGCGTATCCCGGGGGTGCTCACCACCGGCCCAGCCGGACCAGGCAGGCTGGGGGCATGCGGGAACCATGGGTGGTCGGGGTCTCCGGAGCATCCGGGACGCCGTACGCGGCGGCCGTCATCGGAGGACTCCTCGACGCGGGCGAGCCGGTCGACCTGATCGTGTCCCGCGCGGCACGACTCACAGTGCTCGACGAGACCGGCCGACCGTTCCGCGACGGGCACTGGGCCGAGGATCTCGCCGCCTGGCTCGACCGGGACCTGACCGGTGCCGACCTTCGGCACTGGCCGGCCGGTGACCTGGCCGCCGGGCCGAGCAGCGGCTCCTACCGGGTACGCGGCATGGCCGTGGTCCCGGCGAGCACGGCAGCCTGCGCCGGCATCTCGATCGGGCTCTCCAAGGACCTCCTGCAGCGCGCCGCCGAGGTCAACCTCAAGGAACGCCGCCCGGTGGTGGTCGTCCCTCGGGAAACACCGGTGACCCGCAGTCACCTGGAGCACCTGATCGCCCTGCACGACTCAGGCGCTGTCGTGTTGCCCGCCAGCCCCGGCTTCTACGGAGCCGGCGCGGCCGCCAGCGCCCAGCAGTTGGTCGACTTCGTGGCCGGCAAGGTGCTCGACGCGCTCGGCGTCTCACACACCCTGTTCCGCCGGTGGTCCGGCCAGCTCGGCGCAGCCCGAAGCTGAGCGCCGAACACACATGTCACGCGCCGCGACGCCGCCCGGCGGTCGGCCGAAGCGGGACGCGGACCGGGCCGAAGTCCGGTCCGCGTAGCGATGTCCGCACCAGTTCAGTACATGCCGGCGTTGGCCGGACCCGGCCCCGTGGATGCGGCCGGCCCCACATTGCGTGGCTTTCCGACCTCGTCCACCTCGTCCAGCATGCCCTCCCCCTCAAGCAGGGCCCGCACCTCGGATTCCCGAAACCGGCGATGCCCGCCTGGAGTCCGGATGCTTCCTATCCGGCCAGCCGCCGCCCATCTCGTCACAGTTTTCGGGTCTACCCGAAACAGCGCGGCGACCTCACCCGGTGTCAGCAGGCGATCTCCAGTGTCCACAGCCCCCTCCTCGCGTCGACGAAGCCCCCGGCTGAACACACTGCCCCCGGCTGGTGCGTAGCCCAGAGCCGTCATGAGGGACGTATGGCAATTACAGCACCGGGGACATGACCTGTCCGCCCAAACGCGAAAAATGCACTGAGTGAGGAGTTAGTAATGGTACTTGTGCTACCTCCGCCGTGACCGGCGGTTTGTCAACAGTGACTCACCACTCAGTCCAACGGATGCCGAAGCCCGCACGTTATGCCTTAGCGGTTAGGGTCACTCTCTGTGGACGCCATCGACCTGAACCTCGTCGACCTGCTGCGCGGGAACGCCCGCCTCTCGTACGCCGAGCTGGCCCGACAGGTGGGCCTCTCGGCCCCGGCCGTGCACGAACGGGTCGGCAAGTTGGAGAGCAGCGGCGTCGTTCGGGGCTACCGCGCGGATGTGGCCCCGGAGTCGATCGGGCTGGGTGTCACCGCGCTGATCGGCATCGTCGAGGACTCCGGCGCCGACTCCGACGACATGCTCGAGTCGCTGCGGGTGCTGCCCGAGATCGAGTCCTGCTACTTCATGGCCGGTGTCGAGTCGTTCCTGCTCAAGGCCCGGGTCGGCACGATCGCCGAACTGGAGCAGTTGATCGTGCGATTGAACCGGACCCCGGGGGTGGCCTCCACCCGTACCGCCATCGCGCTCTCCACCAAGTGGGAGAACCGCCCGCAGCCCGTCGGCCCGCCCGCGACCTGACCGCCGCGTACCCCTGGTGTCGCCCGGTCGGCCGGCGGTAGCGTGCGCCGATGACCCCGCCGGGACGTCGCGTGGCAGTGGTGACCGGCGCTGCCGGCGGCCTCGGCCACGCCAT
>NZ_JBSFBM010000103.1:0-19870 GCF_053592955.1 Micromonospora sp. NPDC002411
CGGATACAACACCGGTATCCGGACGAAACCGCGCCTTGCCGGATCGCCGCCCGGACTCCGCCTCGGCTCGACCGCCCTTATGAAACAGGCCCTAGGGGATCGGCCCGTCGTAGTCCATCCAGAAATCGACGGCGTCGGAGCGTGGGCGGGGTGCCATCCCGCTGCCGCCGGCGAACTCCATGATCTGGTCGGGCGCTTGCGCGACCGTCGGCCAGGCCGGCAGGCCTGGTGCGTTGGGGTCGCCGGTGCGGACAAAGTTGACCCAGTACGCGCTCATCTGGTCGCGGAGCCGGTAGTCGGCCTCCGTGTAGTCGGCGGCACTGTCGGCGCCGAGGTTGTCGTATGCGTACGCGACCTCGGCACCGTGGTAGGCGCCGTACTTCTCAAGCCCCATCTCGGAAGGGATGTGTGAGAAGAAGTAGAGGTAGGCGTCCGACTCACCCGTCTGCGTCTGCAGCTGGGCCCAGCGCCGCATGGCTCGGGTCATGATCTTGTCGGTCTCGGCCCGCAGGAGCGATTCGAGAACCTGCTCCGCCGTCTCCCCTGGATACAGATCGAGGAACCGATCCGCATCCTCACCGTATGTCTCGCGTGCGGACGACCGGTACTCGTCGACGCTCGTGTCCGGTGGGCTGGCCAGCGCGAGCGAGGCCTCGTCCGCGTTGCTGCCAACCAGGGTCGGCACGTCCAGTTGCTCTCCGGACGCGTAGGTCTCCGCCGGCGATCGCTCGAGCACGTGGCCGTCGACGGAGGGCTGCCAGTGCGCGTCGAGCGCCCCCGCCGCGTCCACGACGCGCTCGACGGGCATCTCGCGCATCTCCTCGATGGTCGCCCCTCCCAGTTGCTCGCTCAGGCGGCGGCCGGCATCCTCCGCCGCCTCGCGCGTGTCAGTCTGGTCGCCGCGCTCGGTGTTCCCCGTGGTGCCCATGCACGCTCCGCTGCCGGCGACGATGCCGTCCACGAGGTCTTCGGCGAGTGGTGTCGCACCGAGGATGCAGACGCTCTCGCCCCCGGCGGATTCGCCCGCGATCGTGACCTGGTCGGGGTCGCCGCCGAATGCCGCGATGTTGTCGCGCACCCACGCCAGGGCGGCGATCTGGTCGAGGATCCCGTAGTTGCCCGACGCGTCGTGCGCGGACTCGTCGGCGAGTTCGGGATGGGAGAGGAAGCCGAGCACCCCCAGTCGGTAGTTGATCGTGACGGTGATCACCTCACCCCGGGAGGCGAGCGACTCGCCATCGTAGAGGGGGAGCGCGCCAGAGCCGGTCGCGAAGCCGCCGCCCGGGATGTAGACGAGCACGGGCAGGTGCTCCGGAGGGCGTGTCGTGCTCCGCCAGATGTTGAGGGAGAGACTGTCCTCGCTCACGGAATACGGATTGAGGAGCGTGCCTTCCAGGGGCACCTCCACGATCTGCGAGAGCGCCCGCGTGAAGAACGTGGAGGTGCCCTGCACCGGAACGGCGGAGAACCGGTCTGCGGCGAACACGCCCTCGCGCGGCTTCGGCGGCTCCGGCGCACGCCAACGTAGATCCCCCACCGGCGCCTGCGCATACGGGATGCCCGCGAAGACCTCGACTGTGCGCTCGTCGTTGTAGACGCCGGTGATCGGCCCCTGCTGCGTCTGCACCGGACCGGACGGCGAGCGGTCCTCGCCGCCCGCGATGCGGGTCTGCGGCGGTGGATAGGCGAACACCGCCGCCCCGAGTACGAGCACCCCGGCGAGCAACCACGCACCTGTCCGGAGCAGCGCGTGCCCTCGGGCCCACGAGCGTACGGTCGCACCGAGCACCACGAGCAGCCCCACGACAAGTGCCCAACCCCACCACGGACTCCGGTTGAGCCACGCGAGCACGAACGCGATAGCCGTCAGCGGGAACAGGGGGACCCAGGGGCGGAGGGACCTCGCAAACCGTCGGCGCCCACCAGACCTGCCGCCCTCCTGGACGACACCGATTGGGCGCAGCTCGCTTCCCACTCTTCACTCCTGTTGCTGGTCTGAGAACCGACGCCGCAGCATCGGCAGCGGGGAATTCACGAACGCAGTCGTCTGCGTTACCCACTCGTCGTTTCTGATCAACCGCAATAACGCCAACCGCACGCGTTGTCGAGAAAGGTCGGGAAGGCGAGCGAACCGAAGCGGTTCGTGGCGCCACCAAGAATCATTATGAACCGCTGCGAACGTTGCTAGGCAGCTTCGTGGCCGAAACCACGTTAATCGCGCATCCGACCTGTCGCGAACAGGCGCTGCAACTCCTCGAGGACATTAAACGGAATTGGCATGCCGGATCGCCAATCCGGGGAGGTAACGGCTCAACCGGCTTGGCCCGGCAGCGAAGTGCAGCAACGGCTCGTTGAGTACCCATCATTTCCGACCATGCCGGTCGGAGGGCTCTGGCACCTACTCATGCTGTCCTCAGAGGAGTGGGCGGTCTTGACCAGCTGTCATGCCGGCGACGGCGTCCACGAGGGCCAGCAGCCAGGTCTGCGGTGTATGTACTGTGCGGCAGTGACAAGGAGCGAGCGACTCGCGGACCAGCTGGACCGGCACTGGCACAAGAATCTGCGGCCACGGCTGCAGGGCCTTGCCGATGAGGAGTACTTCTGGGAGCCGGTGCGCGGCTGCTGGAGCATCCGCCCACGTGGCACGACGTCAGCAGCGATGTCGGTAGGTTCGGGGGACTGGACGATGGACTTCGCGTCCCCTGCCCCGGTGCCGGCGCCCGTGACCACGATTGCCTGGCGGCTAGCGCACATCATCGTCTCCTGCCTGGGCTATCGGGTCGGGTGGCACTTCGGCGGCCAGGACGTCGACTCGCAGGCATTTCCCTACGCGGGGACCGCTGACGAGGCGCTGAAACAGCTCGACGAGATGTATGGGAGATGGAACGCGGGGGTCCGCGAGCTCTCGGACGCTGACCTGGAGAATCCGCCCACTGTGGGTCCCGAGCGGTTTCCCATGGAGGGCATCGTCCTGCACGTCAACCGGGAGCTGATCCATCACGGTGCCGAGATATCCCTGCTGCGCGACCTCTACCGCTGGCAGGATTGAAGGCGTCGAGCGGACGTGGGTTGTTCCAGAGTCAGATCAGGGCCGCGGCGAGAGCGCGGAACGCGTCGGCGGGGAACGTCGTGGCGTCGCCGCCGTTGAGCACCTGGATCGCCACCTCGTCTGCGCCGGCCTGGTAGTGCTTCTCCAGCCCAGCCGCCACCTTTTCGACGGTGCCCCAGGGGATCAGGACGTCGATGAGGCGGTCGCTGCCGCCGCCGGCGAAGTCCTCGTCGGTCCAGCCGAATCGCCGCAGGTTGTTGGTGTAGTTCGGCAGGGCGAGGTAGCCGCTCGCGTACTGCCGGGCGGTGGCGCGCGCGGTGGTGGCGTCTGCGTCCAGGACCACCGCGACCTCGGGGGCGAGCAGCCGGTCGGGCCCGATTGCCGCCCGGGCCTCGACGGTGTGCTCGGCAGGGACGAAGTACGGGTGTGCCCCGGCGGAACGGTCGCGGGAGAGGCCGAGCATCCGCGGGCCTAGTGCGGCCAGGATGCGCCGCTCGGGCGGAACTCCGGCCGCGTCGAGGCCGTCCAGGTAATCCACCATTCTGGAGTACGGCTTGCGATAGTCGGTGCCGCTGCCCTCCACCAGCACCGCGTGGCTGGCGCCGAGACCGAGCAAAAACCGGCCGGGGTACGCCAGTTGCGCGTCCTGGACGAACGCCGCCACCTCGGAGGGCGACGAGTGCCAGATGCTCACGATCCCGGACGCGACCCCGATGCGCGTCGTCCCGTCCAGGATCTCTCGGAAGCGCGGGGCGACGTTCTCGCCGAAGCCGCCGGAGAACCAGATCCGTGAATAGCCGAGTTCCTCCAACTCGGTCGCGGCATCGACGGCAGCGCCGCGACTCTCGCTGGCCAGAAAGAACGGTTGCCACACGCTGACGAGTCGTTGTGCCATACCGGAACCCTACGACCCATCAGCCGCTGACGGCGCCGTTGCCACGTGCGACGCCCGCCATAGAGCCTTGGACCGGCCCGACTGCCCCGACGAGTGATGTCCTCGTGGCGGGCGTCCGGTCAGACGTCGAAGTGCAGCAGGGTGGTGACCGCCGCCCAGGGCGAGGCCGAGCCACGGCTGCTGATGGCCGGCCCGATGACGAGGGCGCGTGCTCAGACGATGCGACGCAGCGCCGTCTCCACCGCGTCGACAAGCGGATCACCCTCGGTCCGGGGGTGCCGGGCGAGACCGAACTCGACATCCGGCAGGACGGGCAGGGCACTCGCGTCGCGGCAGATCATGCCCGGTTCGAGGTTCGCGGGCATGAGCGCCGCGACGCCGAGCCCGGCCCGTACCGCGGCCAGCACCCCGACCAGGCTGTTGCTCTCGAAGGCCACCCGCCAACGCCGGTCGGCGCGTTCCAGTGTGTCCAGCACAGACGTACGCCAGGAGCACGGGTTGGAGAACAGCACCACCGGCAGTGGATCGGCGGCCACGTCCACGCCCTGCCCGGTCGTCCAGACCAGCGGGGCGCGCACCGTCCAGCGTGGCGGCCCGGGAATATCCGGAACCGCGTCGAGCACGAGTTGCACGCGGCCCGCGTCGTAGGCCTCCCGCATGGCGGCGTTGGAACAGCTGAGCACCTCCAGCGTCGCGCCGGGGTGTAGCCGGGCAAGGTCGGCGAGGGCCTGCGGCAGTTGGGACGCGGCGAGGTCTTCGAGCAACCCGACGCCGCAGTGGCCGGTGAGCGTGCGCCCGGTTTCGGCGAGTGCCTGGGCGGCGAGCGAGAGGATGCGTTCGGCGTACGGCAGGAGTTCTTCTCCCGCCCGGGTCGGCGAGACACCGGACGACGACCGGTGCAGCAGCGGACGGCCGACGGTGCTCTCGAGCTTGCGTAACTGCTGGCTGAGACCGGGCTGGCTGTGCCCGAGAGCGGTCGCGGCGCGGCTGATGCTGCCCTCCCGCACGGCGGCGACGAACGACCGTAGGAGGGCGGTCTCCAAATCCCTGGCCATAAGCATTCATTATGCCGGCCTGAACAAGATGGCGTCTTCTTATGGGGCGCCAGGGGAATTAGCGTCATCTGGGTGACCGGATACCGGCAGGTGCTCGCGGTGCCAGGGATGGCACCGCTGCTGGGCGTCTCGCTGATCGCCCGCACCGCGATAACCGCAGACGTGATGGCGCTGACCCTCTTCGTCGTCCTCGGCCTGAAGTTGAACTACGCGGCGGCGGGTGGTGTGGCGGCGGCCCTGACCGCCGGAGTGGCGCTGGGTGGGCCGCTGCTCGGTCGCATGATCGACTCGCGGGGCCTGCGCCTCGTCCTGCTGGTGACCGTCACCGTGCAGGTCGTGTTCTGGCTGAGCGTGCCGGTCCTGCCGTACTGGCTCCTGCTGGTCGCCAGCTTCGTGGCGGGCCTGCTGATGGTGCCGGCCCAGGCGCTGAGCAGACAGGCGATCGCCGCGATGACGACGCCGGAGCAGCGCCGGGCGGCGTTCGCGCTGGAATCGGTGCAGGGCGAGCTGTCGTACATCGTGGGGCCTGCGGTGGTGATTTTGGGCGCGGCCACGGTGTCCCCCGAGGTGGTGGCGTGGGGTGTCGGCATCGCCATCCTGGCCGGCGGCGTCGGCATCGCCGTGCTCAACCCGCCCCTGCACGCCGAGGGCGAGGCGGCCGCCGCCGCGGCGGAACGCCCCCCACGGAGGCAGTGGCTGAGCGCCACGATGATCGCCGCCTTGATCATGGCGTTCGGGACGACGACACTGCTCAGTGGCGTCGACCTCGCCATCGTCGCCACGTTGCGGGAGGCAGGTCAGGTGTCGTGGGCCGCCGTTGTGGTCGTGGTGTTCGGCGTGTCGTCCGTCATCGGCGGACTGATCTACGGCGCGCTGACCCGACCACTGCCGACCTGGTTGCTGCTCGGCCTGCTCGGGCTCGTGACGATTCCCGCCGGGCTGGCCCACGACTGGCCCTGGCTGTGTGTGGCCGTCGTCGGTAGCGGGCTACTCACCGCGCCGACCCTTGGCAGGGTGGCCGACGCGGTGAGCCGGCTGGCGCCACCCGCTGTGCGGGGTGAGGTCATAGGTCTCCAGTCGTCGGCGCAGAGCGCAGGGTTCGCGCTCGGATCCCCGCTCGTCGGCGTGGCGATCGACCTCTCCGCGCCGGCGGGCGGTTTCGCTGCGGCGGGGCTTGCTGGCCTCACCGCCGCGGTGACCGGATATCTCCTGGCCCGCCGCTCGCCCGCGCGGACGGCGGTGCCGCAGCACGCCGGTCCGGCCGGTCTCGGGTATTGAGCGGGGCGAGGCTGTCTCAGGAGGCGCAGTTCGAGCTGACGCACGACGAAGCGTCCGAGCTGTCCGCACCTCGGATGACGTGCTCGCAGCGGTGTGTCGAGGGCGACTGCGGTGGCCGGCGCCCTCGGGCAAGATCGTCGCATGGTGAGCATCAGCCAGGAGTCCCATGACGAGACCGAGCAGCGGCTTCGGCGGGTCATCGCGGCCGCGGAACTGGTCATGTTCGATGGTGAGTGGTCGTTTTTCGAGGCGCCACTTACTCAGCCACCGGCATTGACGGCCGACCTGCTGGCCGTCGTGCGCGACGAGGATCGGTGGTCCTGGCTGGCGCCGGGCGGCGCGACCGACGGTGAGCGCTTCGCGGTGTTCTCGTTTCACTTCCCGCCCGACGTGGACAACAGCGGGTTCGTCGGATGGTTGGCCACCGAGTTCAAACGCCGGCTGGGCACCGGCCTGTTCGTCATCTGTGGTCACAACAGCGACCGCGGTGGCATCTACGACTACTGGGGCTGCCCGGCGCAGGTCCGCGCCGAGGTTGTACAGGTCCTCGGTGAGCTGCGCGCCGTGCCGCTATGACATAGATGAGATTACATGTCCTGCGCGATCTCAGGTATGAAGGCCGAAGGCACGTCTCGGTGCTGATTCCTGAGAAGGAGCGACAGATGAAACATGCTCTGCGCCGCCTACGAACGGGCGCAGTCGCGCTCGCTGCCTGCACACTCGGGCTGAGCCTCCTGTCGGTACCCGCCGCCGAGGCGTACTCGGTCGCCCCTGTCGCGCCACAATCCCAGCGGGCACCGGAATCGCACCAGTTCTCGGCAGAGGGTGTGACCACGATCGGTGAACTCCGCACCGTCGACAGCTCCCTGTCCGCCGCCCCCAACGGGGGGACGCAGATCATTCAGCACCCGGGCGCCACCTACGTCAAGGTCCACTTCAGTTCACTGCGACTCGCTGAAGGCGACTACGTCACCGTGTCGAGCCGCGACGGCAAGGAGAGCTACCGGTACGACCGCCACCTGAACCGGGCGACCGGTTCGGACTACACCACCGACGGACAGCCGGGTTTCTGGGCGATGTCGGTGGAGGGCGACACCGCCGTGGTGACAGTGCACAGCAGCCGCCCCTCACGTGGCAGCGCCGCCACCATTGACCGGTTCTGGCGCGGATACGACCGCATGGAGATCGCCGCGCACAACTTCTCCACCCAGTCCGTGTGCAGCACCGACGCCCGCCGGGACGTGGTCTGCTACCAGAACAGCCACCCCACCGAGTACGCCCGGGGCAGGGCGGTGGCGCGGCTGCTGATCAGCGGCGGCGGACTGTGCACCACCTGGCGGGTCGGTAACACCAACCGGATGCTGACGAACAAGCACTGCTTCGAGACGCAGTCCGCCGTGAGCGGCAGCGAGATGCAGTTCAACTACCAGTGCGCCACCTGCGGCGGTGGGAATCCCGGTGCCGGCACCAAGGTCAGCGGTGCCACCCTCTACAGGGTGAGCAGCGGTGGCTCCAGCCAGCTGGACTATGCCCTGTTCTCGGTGAACAACTTCGCCGCCATCCAGGGATTCGGCACGCTGTACCTGGCAACTGCCGCCACCAGCAACGGCACCCGGATCTATATCCCCGGGCACGGCGACGGCAGCGCGAAGCGGCTGTCGATCTTCGAGGACACCCAGAACGGCGCGACCTGCGCCGTCCGGAACGCGAACTACAACACCTGGAACATCAGTTACAGCTGTGACACCTCCGGCGGCAACTCGGGTTCACCCGTGCTGAACGCCAGCCACCGTGTGATCGCCCTGCACCACCTCGGCGGTTGTCCGTCGAACCAGGGCGCGAAGGCACACCTGATCTACAACGAGATCGCCAGCCTGATCGACAACGGCTGAGACGGTGGGCCGCCGACGCGCTCTGCGCCTTGGCGGCCCACCGGCATCCTCGTCGCTCCACCTCGGCCACGCCGACCAAGAGATCGAGCTCAGCAGCGCGGACACCCTCGTTGTGACAGGGTCACGCGGAGTTGCGCCACTTGCGGCCGTTACGCCCGATGAGCCGGTCGGCGTCGGTCGGGCCCCAGGAGGCGGCCTCGTAGGTGGGGATCGGCGAGTGGTCCTTCTCCCAGTTGTCGATGATCGGGTCGACGATCCGCCAGCACTGCTGCACCTCGTCGCTGCGGATGAACAGCGACGCGTCACCGATCAGCGCGTCCAGGAGCAGACGCTCGTACGCCTCCGGGGACTCCTCGACGAACGTCTGGTCGTAGGAGAACTCCATCGTGGCGGTGCGGACCCGGAAGGAGTGACCCGGCACTTTGGCACCGAAGCGCAGCGAGATGCCCTCGTTCGGCTGGATCCGCAGGATCAGTGCGTCGGCATCGAGGCCGGTGAGCTGGTCGGTCGGGATCGGCAGGTGCGGCGGCCGCTGGAACTGCAGTGCCACCTCGGTGAGCCGGGTCGGTAGGCGCTTGCCGGTGCGGACGTAGAACGGCACCCCGGCCCAGCGCCAGTTGTCGACGTTGAGCCGCATGGCGGCGTAGGTCTCGGTCCGCGACAGGGGGTCGACGCCGGCTTCCTCGCGGTAGCCGGCCATCAGGTCCTCGCGGGTACCGCCCCGGGTGTACTGTCCCCGGACCGCGGCCTCGGCGATGTCCCGGTCGGTGGGGAGCCGGATCGCCTGCAGCAGCTTCACCTTCTCGTTGCGCAGGCCTTCAGCCTCGAAGGAGGCCGGTGGCTCCATCAGTGCCAGCGCGAGGACCTGGAGCACGTGGTTCTGCACGATGTCCCGCATCGCGCCGGCGTCCTCGTAGAAACCGCCGCGGCTGCCGACGCCAAGGGTCTCGGCGACGGTGATCTGCACGTGGTCGACCCAGGAGCGATCCCAGATGGGTTGGAAGATCGAGTTCGCGAAGCGCAGCGCCAGTACGTTCTGGACGGTGTCCTTGCCCAGGTAGTGATCAATGCGAAAGACCTGGTGCTCGTCGAACGCGCTGTGCACGACGCCGTCGAGCTCGCGGGCCGTGACCAGGTCGCGCCCGTACGGCTTCTCGATGACCAGGCGGGAGAAGGAGCCTTCGCGGGGCTGGTTGAGCCCGACGCCGGCCAGTCCGTTGATCACCGGCTCGAAGGCCCCGGCCGGGGTGGACAGGTAGAAGAGCCGGTTGCCGGAGGTGCCCCGCTGTGCGTCCAGCTCGTCGAGGGTCTCCACGAGGCGCTTGTAGGTCTCCGGGTCGTCGTAGCCGCCGGCCACGTACCGCACGCTGCCCTGGAGTTGGCGCTTGCTGGTGAGGGTGCGTTCGCCGAGGGCGCTCTCGGCGAACTGCTCGTTGGTCATCGGCGTGCGCGCGACACCGACCAGCGCGAACTGGTCCGGGAGCCGCTCGTGCCGAGCCAGACTCTCGACTGCGGGCAGCAGCTTGCGCCGGGTCAGGTCACCGGAGGCGCCGAAGATCACCAGCGTGGCCGGCGGGGCACTCCGCTCCTGAATGAGCTGAGATGCGTTGTCCATGGTCTGCGTTCCTCCGGGCACAAGGGGTCTGGGGGTGGGGGTGCGGTGCTGTCAGGCCAGGAATTGTGCGGCTATGGCGGTCGTGTCCGGGGGCCACGCGGCATGGCCCGTTGGTCGCGGAGCTTGAGCGTCGCATGGCTGGTGGGTGGGAGCGGCGTCGACGTCGGTGGGCTTCCGGGAAGCCACCGGGAATCCTCGGCAGGCCGACGTCGCGGGGGCCGGAGCCGAGTCGTCGTACGCAGGGCTTTTGCTTCCCTCGATCCCGTTACTGCGGAGGGGCGTCCGGTGTCCCATCCGGCGATCAACGGCAGCGTGGGATGGCAGAGCAACCACTCGCGCGTGGGCCCCGGAGCACAGCGTCGCCACAAGGGTCTCACCGGCACACCGTACCGGGACAAGAGCGCGTGGGCGGGCGTGCCGGGCCCGCGGCGGTGATCTGGACCGGTCAACCTACCGCAGCTATTCGCATCTGCCGCCTTGTGCTCGCCTGGGCAGATACGACACCCACTCCTAGGATGCCGCTGTGAGTAGCGACTTTGGTTTCTGGAAGCGCGGCACGGGTGATCCTGCGGAGATCTTCGACAGGCTTGCGGAGGGTGACACCAGCGACCTGGCGTCAGACCCCGGTGTGAAGCGGTTCCGGGACGGGCTGCTTGTTCGCTGGGCGGACATCGAGGACGTACTGGAGCCCTCGACGTTCGACCTGGAGGACAGTCCGGACGATGCACTGACGTATGTGCTTCTGACGCTGTCTGTCCGCCAGCTCGACTATCTGCCAGAGATTCTGTCCATGGCGAAGGACAACGGTCTCGTCGGATTCAGCGGCGTGGCCGGCGAGCCCATCTAGTGGCTGCTTCGGCTCAAGGCTCGGGACCGTGCCGTTTCGGAGGCCGGGAAGCCATGAAGCGAGCCGCGTCACTGCATAGCGGTGGCCGGGGGATGGTCGAATGATTCGGGGCACTGGAAGGTGTACAGGGAGTAGCAGCGCCCGATCTGCACGCCGACGATGTCTGGCGACGCGGTCGGGTCCTCCTCGGACGGGCGCCAGCTGCAGTGCATGCCGTTCCAGTCGCCCGAGCCCGCGGTGAAGATCAAGGTCATCGTGATGCCGCAGGCCGCGCAATCCATCGGGTACGGATCGGTCAGTGACCAGTTCGCGTACCCGCCGACCTTCCATCCCGGTGCCAGCGACAAGTCGCTCTGATAGTGGGGACGGCTCTCGTCTTCGTCGTCATCCCAGGCGTCGATTCGCTCGCATAGGTCGTCGGGGAGCAGATCGGCGTATTGGTACTCGCGGACCTGCTCGGGGTGCACCACGCACGGAATCGGCAGGTACATGTCGCTGATCACCGGCGGCTCAGGAGGTGCTACGAGCAGCGGGCCGACGGTGGAACTGTCGCGCCATTGGAGAAAGACGCGAGGGCTGTAGTGCCGGTCCGAGTGGTCTACCGGGCACCACAGCACCTGGAGCAGGTCGGTGCCGTCCGGACCGGCGTAGTCCGGGATGTCGTGTCGGTACAGCTGCGCGACCGGGACCAAAGGGATGGGATCCTCGATCAGGTCGTCCAGGTTGAGAGCGTCGGCCGCGTCGAGCTCGGCGCGCTCCTCCACGGTCAAGAAGTCCCCGCCCGGCAGCCGGCCCCGGGCTTCTGCGGCCGCGAGGATCTCCCGCCTGCGGTGCAGGGCGGCCGGGGTGGTCAGGTTGTATGGCTCGTGCGCCCCGGCGTCGTCGCAGACCGGCCATACCTCGTCGGCCGGCCACAGCAGCGGCCCGCCGACCGAGCTGTCCATGACGGTCGGAGCGCCGGGGCGGGGATGCAGGCGGGTAGCCGTGCGGGAATGCTCCCGCAGTTCTGGGAAGAGCGCGGTGATGTCCAGGGGGCGCGGAGGCGTGGTGCGGACCATAGAAGTGAATCTTATGGCCCTCGTGCCGTTCCCGAATCCCGTGCCGTGCCCTACAGCTACGGCCCTGGCTGCCCAGACAGCAACGGTGCGATCGGGGTCAGGCGAGCCTGTTCATGGCAGCCTGGATCTTCAGCCACGACGGGTCGCTGTCTGACGTGTCGGTGACTGTTCCCAGCTCGCCGGGCTGCCAGGTCTGGTTGCCGTCGGTGAGATCAAGGTCGTCCAAGTCGGTAGCCGGAGCCTCGGAGGTGCCGGCAAGGAACTCGGTGACCGCGGCCGTTGATGCCTGAGCCGGGGCGGCCCGTCCCCCCGACAGCACCAGTAGCGTGCCGTCTCGGCCGGCGACGACCAGTTCGCCTGTGGCGATGGCCGTCAGAGCGGTCACCCCAGCTCCTGCCATCACCTCGTGCTCGGTCACCTGTTCCCCGTCGATCTCGATCTCGATGACGACGCCTCTCGGCGTTCCGAAGCAGAGAGCACCCGGAGATGGCCCGAACGCGACGTTGTGGCGTGACCAGGCGTTCATGCTGTCCAGCCACTCCTGCGGGTACGGGTACCCCGGGCTGGGGTCTCCGAGTGTCAGGACGAGAACGCGGCGCAGCGAAGGAAACTCGAACACCTCCAGCGAGTTGTCGTACGCGTTGCCCCGTACCGCGAAATGCCGCCCGTCCGGGCTGAAGACAGGTGTCTCGTAGCCGTCGCAGTCGAGGATCAACGCCCGCCGCATCGGCCGCAGCACCGGCTCGGTGTCTCGGGAGAAGAGCACCAGCGTGGCACCTTGATCACTCTCCAGGGTGGCCACGAGGCCACCGCCCGGATACACCGCAACTCCGGTGTCCCATCGTGGGCCGATGACGGTTGCGCCGGAAAGGGGGTCGAGCGTGATGGACGACTCCCAGCCGTCCTCTCCGCCGCTGGGTGACAACCAGAGCCTTTGACCGTCCGGACTGAACGCCACGTCCCGTGGGTACTCGATCGGTGGCATCCCACCGATCGCGGTGATACCCGAAGGTGTCCAGCGAGTGATGCAGTCGCGGTCCGCTACCACCAACTGCGGCTCACTCGGATGCCAGGCAGCAGAGGGTGTCCGTTGGAACCGGTGATTGCCGGCGGAGTGGTAGCCGGCCGAATCCGCACCGACACCGCCAATCTCACGCAGCCGCCCGACCGCGAACTCCCAGATCCGGATCGCCGGGCGATCGGCGTCCCAACCGGCTATCAACGGCAGCCTGGGGTGGCAGAGCAACCGCTCGATCGTGGCTCCGGAGCGCATCTGGGCCAGGGCTTCCACCGGCACACCGTACCGGGGACAAGAGCGCACAGGCGGGCGTGCCTGACCAGCGGCTGTGACGTTCAACCTGCCGGCCTACCGCAGCTATTAGCATCTACGGCCCCGATTGGGAGTGGGGGTCCCGCTGATGTCGACGATGTCAGGTCGGGTCGCGCTTGTGCGTCACCAATCAACGCGTCAACGCGGGCTCCAGACGCACTCGGCGCCCCGGCCGGTCCACCTCGACGATCGTAACGGTGACGATCTCTCCGATTGCTGGCTCCCGGCTCAGAACTGACTCGTGAAGCAGACCAGCGATGCCCGGCGCGACGCGGACGAAAACACCGAACGGCACCACTTTGACGACCGGCCCGGACAATACCTCACCAACCCGGTCCGCGAACCGGACCAACGGATCCTCGTGCAACGCCTTCAACGACAGCTGCACCTGTCCACGAGTGTCATCGCAGTCGAGCACCTCGGCGCGGATCTGCTCGCCTGCGTGCACCACATCTTCGGGATCTGAGAAGTAGTCCCAGGTCAGCTCCGGAATTCGAATGAACCCCGTGCCGCGCGAACTGGTCGGCTCCCCTTCGAGACGCACGAAGACGCCGAAGTTATGGATCTCTGAGATGACTCCGCGCACCACCGTGCCGCGTTTCGGTTCACGTACAGACACGGCAGAACTGTATAGCCAAGGCAGCGGTCTGTGGCTCCGCGGCGGGTCCTTCCGGGCCGGGCCACGATCCACCCGGGATCTATGGATACGGCGGTTACGCCCCGGCACTACTGACCCAGTCCGCATGGAACTTGCGGGGGCCGCAGAACAGTGCGGAGCTTGGCGGGCCAACCCGTCGGGTTTGGCTGCATACCTCAAGTTGGGATCATCCTCGCGCGCTGGCAAACTACCTGGCCCGCGGCTTTGCGCTAGTCGAAGGTCGCGATGAGAAACGGCTCCGGGGCCAGTCCTGGATAGGAGCGCTGGCGGCGGATGGGCGGTGGTGCTAAGGACCATGCGGGGCGCTGAGGCCAACCACTCCGCCGATTCTGGCGACGATGCCGTCTGCGGTGCGTGTCGCGCTGGCGGACACCGATGATGGGCTCTGCAGTCCGTCGCCCTGGTGGATTTCGATCGCGCCGCTGCCGGTTGTGTCGAGCAGGTGTGCGGCGAGGCAGCCGACACTGTTGGCGTTCGCGATGTCCTCGTCGACGCCGATCGCCGGGGCGAACATCCGGGCGGCGCCCGTTCCTGCGGTCGGCGACAGCGCGTAGGCGAAGCAGCCGAGATAACCCAGTCGCCGACACTCGGTTGCCAGCCGATCGTAGTCGGGCTGTATGGACAGCAGCGTCCGGCGATCCCGGACAGGGACGAGGAGTCGTGGCGTGCCGGGTGAGGCGACCCGTACGTCGGCGGCGATGTCCGTTCGTTCCAGGCCGAGGGCGGCGATGATGCCATCTCCGGTCGCGTCACCGCCGTCCGGTAGGGCGATGACGCCTTGGTCGAACCAGACCTCGATGCCGTCGCGGCGCCGAATGGCGGTCGTGGCGAAGGTGCGGCCTGCGGTGAACTGCCGGCCGCGGTGCTCGGTGCCGCCGCTGCGCTGCAGCAGGACGGCCTGCGCCGCGATGATTCCATGTCCGCAGTTCGTGAGTTCCCCGGCGCTGGTGAAGAACCGCACCCTGGGAACATCCGCTGCACTGGTGTCGACGAACGCGGTGTGGGAGGTGCCGGCCCTCCGGGCGATCGCGTGCCGTTCGTCGTCGGTGAGCACGGCATCGTCGATCACGACTGTGGTGGGGCTGCCGCCTCCTCCATGGCGGGTGCAGGCGTTCACCACCGACACTGATGGGCCGGCCATCAGGTGGCCGTGACGTCGGCGAAGCGGAAAGCACCGGGCGCTGGGATGCGAGCCATGACCAACCTCCGAATGCTTCGGATTCAGAAGCACGGTAGCGACTCTGTTCGCGAAGCGCCAGGGTCGGCGTTCCGCGATTCAGGCCCTGTCGTCCGCGTTCAGGGCTGAGGCCCAGGTGTCGGACCAGCGAACGAGCGGGCGCAGGGCCTGGTAGGCGCCGCGGCCGAGGTCGGTGAGTGTGTAGGCCGTGTCCGGCTGCTGGGCGACGAGGTGGGCGTCGACCAGTTCGGTCAGCCGTTGCCGTAGGACGCTGGATGACATGTTGTCGCAGCGCTGCTGCAGCGCGCGGAAGCCGACCGGTCCATGGTGCAACTCCCAGACGATGCGCAGGTTCCAGCGACGCCCGAACAGGTCGAGGGCGGCCATGAGGGGTCGTCCGGTACTCGATCCGCGTACCGGCTGGCCCGGCCTGGGTGCCGTCATCGCCTGTGCCGCCCCTCTTGATGCTTCGATATCCGATACAGTACCGTCCGGTGGAATGATTCGATTCCCGAAGCGATCGGGGCAGCTTCGTGAGGCGATTACGCACTGTCCTGTGTGACCGGTTTGGCATCGATCTGCCAATCATCCAGGCGCCCGTGGGTTCCGCCGCCGTACCGGAACTGGTGGCGGCGGTGTCGGAGGCCGGCGGTCTTGGCATGCTGGCGTTGACGTGGCAGAGCCCCGATCAGGCACGGCAGAGCATCCGGCATACCCGGGAGCTCACCACCCGGCCGTTCGGCGCGAACCTGGTTCTCGACTTCCCGGTGGACGATCTGCTCACTGTGTGCCTGGAGGAGAAGCTGCCGATCATTTCCACCTTCTGGGGCGACCCGTCGCCGGTACACGGCCGGATCCAGCAGGCCGGTGCTCTGCACCTGCACACGATCGGTGACCTCGCCGAGGCCGTGCACGCCGTCACGGCCGGCGTGGACGTCGTGGTGGCTCAAGGGTGGGAGGCCGGCGGTCACGTCCGCGGCGGCACGACCACCATGTCCCTGGTGCCGGACGTCGTCGACGCGGTCGGGCCGGTACCGGTGGTGGCTGCGGGAGGAATCGCGGACGGGCGCGGCGTCGCGGCGGTGCTCGCGCTCGGTGCCCAGGCCGCCATGCTGGGCACCCGCTTCCTCGCCGCTGATGAAGCAGCCACCCATGAGGTGTACCGGCGGCACTTGATCGCGGCCACCGGAGCGGACGCCGTGCACACCCTCTGCTTCGACGGCGGATGGCCGAACGCCCCGCATCGGGCACTGCGCAACACGACCCTGCGGCGTTGGCAGGCGGCCGGCTCGCCGCCTGCTCCACTGCGGCCCGGCGAGGGTGATGTCGTCGCCGCTGACGCGTCTGGCGAGGAGCATCCTCGATACGAGGACCTGATGCCGCTGCCCGGGATGACCGGTGACCTGGCCGCCATGGCCCTGTACGCGGGCCAGTCCGTGAGCCTCGTCCACGACGTCCTGCCTGCTGCCCGCCTGCTCCACGACATCGCCGGTCAGGCCGCCGCCACCATCGACCTGCTGCAGAGCCCGGCGGCGTGATGCCCTTTCCGTCCGCGGTGTTGTTCGACGTCGACGGCGTGCTCGTCGACTCCTATCCGGCATACCGCCGGATCTGGAGCCGGTGGGCGACGCTGCGCCACCTCGACCCGGACCTCGTCTGGTCCCATACCCACGGCCGCCGGCCCGTCGACACCATCACGGTGGTGGCCCCGCACCTCGACGCTGACACCGAGTACCGGCTCGTCCGAGAAATCATGGCGGCCGAAGGCGACGTCTTCCCCGTCTACCCCGATGCCGCTGCCGTGTTGAGCCTGCTCGACGGCCACCTGTGGGGTGTTGTCACGTCGGGCCGGAGGCCGACCGTGATGCAGCGGCTGCGCGCGGGCGGGCTGCCGGATCCACCCGTTCTGGTGGACAGCAGCCAGGTCCGGCGCGGCAAGCCGGGCCCCGAAGGGTATCTGCGCGCGGCGCACCTTCTCGAGACCCCTGCAGCGAACTGCCTTGTGGTCGAGGACGCCCCCGCCGGCATCGAAGCAGCCCGGGCTGCCGGCATGACGGTCATCGCCGTCCGCACCACACACGCTGTCCATGAGCTGACCGCCGCACACCACTGTGTCGACACCCTCAGCGACACGGTCCCCCTCTTGACGGACTGGCTGAACAGGAATCGGCCATGAACGGAGGCAACCGAGCAGTTCGATCTGGTGGTCATCGGTGGGGCCAGGGTGGCTACGTCGCGGCGATCCACGGTCTCGCCGGACATCTGACCAACTTCTGAGCGGAGGGCCGTCGAGTGGGGCGGTCAGGCCGATTGCCGCCGCCGGCCCAGTGACAGGAGCAGGCCGGCGGCGGCCAGGACGGTTCCGGCGGCGGCGGTGTATGCCGGGAGTTGGGCGGGAACGCCGAGGTGGACGGTGATGCCGAGGATGCGGGACAGACCCCAGGGCAGCAGCGCGAGCTGGTCGTTCCACACCGTCAGCGCGCGTTCCAGGCCCACTACCCAGACCAGGGCGGACAGCACGCCGAGGGGCGCACCCGCGGCGGTGAGGGTCAGCCCGACGGCGCTGCGGCGGCGTAGGCCGTACCGGTCCCGCAGGACCACGGCGACGGCCACGAACAGCCAGCCGAACGCCGCGAACGCGACGGTGACGTACGCCGCGCGCAGGCCCGGCGCGGTCCAGAAGGCGAACCAGTAACCGCCCGGTCCGCGCCCGGCGAGCGCCGCCAGCAGCAGTACGCTGCGCAGCAGTGCGACGCCGCCGACCACGGCCCACAGGTGGAACGGATCCCGCCGGCCGACGACGAGGCGTACGACGAGGGCGAACAGCGCCCACCCACCGAGGGTGACCAGCAGGTGCGCCGGCGCGGCGAACCAGGTCAACACGAGCCGGCTCGCCACCAGCACCACGGCCGGGACCAGCCACACCAACACCCGGTCTGCCCGCGTCGTGGGCGTCGGCAGCGCGGCGACCCGCCACGGCCGGAGCGCGCCGAGCAGCAACCCGCGCGCGGCGGCTGCGCCGAACCCGCGTCGGTACAGGCCGAGCAGCACCACCAGCAGGATCGACCCGAGCAACGCACGGGCCGCCCAGGCCATCGTCGGGTCCCGGTCGGCGCGCTGCGCCCCGAGGTCGGCGGCGGTGAAGTTGTACGCGGGCAGGTCCAGGTCGGCGCCGTAGCGCTGCCGGTGCGCGTCGCGCGCGTCGTGGTATGCCGCCGCGGCCAGCCGCCAATCGTGGCGGGCGGCCGGGGCGCCCGTGTCCAGCCACTGCGCGTGCCGCAGCACCATGGTCCGGTACGCGCTCAGCGTCTCGAACAGGTCGACCTGGTAGTCGAGAGTCGCGGTGAAGCGCCCACGCAGTTCGGCGTCCCGCCAGGTCGCCGGTTCGGTCGCGGCGACCAGGTCGCGCATACGCCGGGCCAGCACGACGGCCTGCCTGCCCTCCTCGATCGCCGCGTCGACGCGGCCGCCGGTCACCGCGTAGATGCTGTCCAACGCCGCGGAGTCGCCGGTCAGGATGTCCCACTCGAAGATCCACATCATGGGCGGCGGTTCCAGCCCGAGCGCCCGCACCGACCGGTCGGCATACGGACCGATGTAGAGGCCTTTGGTGACCGCCTGCCGGGACAGCGCCATGGCCTGCCCGATCGCGGCCACGGTGGCCGGGTCGCCGGAGAACGTGCGGTACGCCCAGTCCGCGGTGACCTGCGCCGGGTCGGCGTGCGGGTCCCAGGCCAGGCGGCCGACAGCGTACGTGTTGAGGTCGTAGAGCTGCCAGAACCCGGCGCGCAGGTACAGCGACATGGGCCCGGCGCGCAGCGGCCCGCCGTCCTGAGTCCAGTTCCAGACACCCTCGACGTTCGGGTTGGCGGCAAGGAACGCGCGCAGCGCCTGGCGGTGCAGCGGACCGAGGTCGTTGGGCAGCGAGCCGAACGCCTCGAACTCGCGCCGGGCCTGGAACTCCACAATGCGGCGGTGCCCGCCGCCCAGCAGGGTGGTGTTCAGCGGTAGGTGGCTGTAGAAGTCGCCCAGGGTGTACTTGGTGGACACGATCAGGTGCGGGTCGTCGAACCCGCCGAGGACCTGCGCGTACGACTCCGGGTTGGTGTGCAGGTCCCCAACAGCGCCGACGCCCACCGTCCACGTACGGAAGATGATCTCCTTCCCGACTGAGCCCGCGGTGTCCAGCAGCGCCCGCAGCATCGCGCGTACGGACGCTTCGGTGGTGACCGCGAGCCGTGACGAGTAGTCCCAGCCGCTTCCGGCGTACACCTCGCCGCCCTCGCCGACGCGGACCATGAGGCCGTCGACGAACGGCATGCTCTCGAACAGCTCGGCCAGGCCGGCCTGGTAGACCGCCCACAGTCGAGGGTCGGCCGTGTCGAGGCCGCCGACGGTCCGCGTCAGGTATGCCTCCAGCGGAGGCGATACCGCGAGCATGTCGGTCAGAAGGAAGACCCGCACGCCCATGTCCTCGGCGTACCGGAAGACGGGGCCGAACGCCGCGACCATCGCCCGTGCGCGGTCGACGTGCGGGTCTCCGGGCGGGTAGACCGCGCGCCCGTCGCCGACCTTCGCGAACGTGACGTACTCCAGGAAGCCGGGCACGACGATTCCGTTGAATCCCTGCGCCACCGAGTGGTCGACGAACTGCCGGAACTGGGCGTCGATGCGGGCCACCGCGGCGGCGTCCACCCACGGCGCGTCAGGCAGCACCGCCGACCCGACCACGTCGGTGTTCAGGCCGTAGTCGTCACCGGCGGCGAAGACGGCCGGGTCGGGCTCGCGCCCCACCGATCCCGCGTCGGTCAACCGTAGGCCGAGCCGGGGGATGACCACCCGACCAGCGTCCGCCGCGGGAAGCAGCTCGGCACCGGAGCGGATCCGGTCAGCGAGCCGGTACATCCCGGCTGCCATGCCCGCGACGTCGCCGCCCTGGACGGCCAACTCGGCGTCGCGCACGTCGAGCCGGTACGACTCGGGCGTACCGCTGAGGGTGGCCAGCACGCCCGCCCG
>NZ_JBSFBM010000104.1:0-19671 GCF_053592955.1 Micromonospora sp. NPDC002411
CCTGCTCACGCATCAATGACCGGTCGCCATACGCCGATTGGTACACTCAGGCCGACGCGTACCAGGCGTTGACTGTCGACCCCGTCCCGGCCGGCGTGGGCAACCTCCCGGAGTTCCGGGCGGACTGCCAGTACAGCCACCGGCTTCCGGACGACCCGATCGTCGCCCCCGGTCTCCCGGGCGCCTCCCACATGCACTCCTTCGTCGGGAACAAGGCCGTCGACGCCGACACCGTTGCCGGGGACCTGACGAAGTTCACCGCCACCTCCTGCAAGCCGGTCCAGGACCACTCCGCCTACTGGGTGCCCACGCTCTACGACAACGCGACCGGCAAGCCGGTCGAGACCACGGGTTTCCGGGTCTACTACCGGTCGCTGGCGAAGAACTCGACAGGTCAGATGCCCATGCCCAACGGCCTGCGGATGATCTCCGGTGACGCCAAGAAGAAGAAGCCCACGCCGCGCGGCGCGACCGGCCAGTTCTACTGCGCCTTCTACGGCCCCGGTGACCTCGACGGCATCGCCCGCAGCACCAACGGCAACTGGCCCATCTGCGGCGGGGACGCGACCCTGCACTTCATGATGCAGTTCCCCGACTGCTGGGACGGCAAGCACCTGGACAGCCCCAACCACAAGGACCACGTGGCGTACGGCAGCGGCAACGGTTGCCCGAGCAGCCACCCGGTGCGGATCCCGGCGATCACCTTCGACATCCAGTACCCGGCGAAGGGCACTCCGGCGGGCTACTACCTCTCCTCCGACAAGGAGGGGAAGAGCGCCTCCTCCATGCACGGCGACGCGTTCGTGATGTGGGACGTCAACACCATGAACAAGCGCACCAAGAACTGTGTCCTGCAGCGCCGGACGTGCGACAACTACGGCTACCAGAAATAGCCGGGGCCAGGCCCGTGTCGGCCTGGCCCCGGGGTTTCGGGTGGGTCAGCTACGCAGCGTCCACTGCTGGTTCGGGCCACCGTTGCAGGCCCAAAGGATGATCTTCGTGCCGTTGGCGGTGGCGGCGCCGTTGGCGTCGAGGCAGAGCCCCGACTGGACGTTCGTGACGGTGCCGTTGGTGTTGACGTTCCACTGCTGGTTCGTGCCGCCGTGGCAGTCCCAGATAATGACCTGGGTGCCGTTGGCAGTGCCGTTCCCGGAGGCGTCCAGGCACTTGTTGCCGTACACCATCAGCTGCTTGCTGCTGGTGTGGGTCCACCGCTGGTTGGTGCCGCTGCCGCAGTCGTAGAGCTGCGCCTGGGTGCCGTTGGTGGTCGACGAGTTGGGCACCTCGACGCAGCGGCCGGACTGACCGCCCACGAGCTGCCCCTGCCCCGTACCGCTGCCGCCGCCCTGCTGCTGGCGGACGATCGATGTCGATTCCGCCGACCGGTTGCCCTGGGCGTCGACGACGTAGAGCCGGTACTCACCCTGGGTCGCCGGCACGGCGATGGTGGTGGCGTTGCCGGCGGCCCTGGTCATCGTCGCCCCGGCGGTGAAGCTGGTCGTGCCGGACGGAGCCAGCCAGACCGACCTGGTGGCGTCGCCGGTGCTCCGGATCGGAATCGACGCCGTGGCGCTGGTGACGAACGTGCTGGCCGGCAGCACGTAGTTCGGCGAGGAGAAGGTGCTCGCCGGAACGATGTCCCGGTAGGCGTCCTCAAGGCCGGAGTTCGCCGCGATGCTGTAGGCCGCCGCCGGCCAGACATAGTCGGAGGAGACGAGGATGTCCGCGACGGTGCTGTTCGGCAGGTTCTTGTTCGAGACCTTGTTGATCGGTCCGTAGATCTGCGTGATGCTCAGGTCGTGCTTCCGGCCGAAGTCGTCGGAATTGATCATCCAGGTGACGTTCTTGTCGATGCTCAGGACGTTGTCCCGGAAGGTGATGAACGCCGACCCCTCGTCCGGGTGCAGGCCGTACTTGTGACCGGAGGGCACGCCCTGCAGATAGTTGTTGGTGATCGTCGTCCCCGGCTGGCTGCCCAGCGTGTAGATGGGCGCCGTGTCACTGAGACGCTGCACCGTGTCAATGATGTGGTTGTAACTGATCGTGTTGTTCCGCGCCGTCGTGGTGGGTCGGTTGGGCGCGATCGAGCCCGACGATCCGTCGAAGTTCCACCAGCCCCAACCCAGCGTGATGCCTGACCACGGGGTCTTCTCGATCCGGTTGCGCTGAATCGTCAGGGTGTCGACGAAGTACGCCGAGATCGGGCTGTGCCCGTTGAACAGAACGGCGCTGTCGTAGATGTAGTTGTTCTTGATGTCGATGTTCTTCGGCAGCCCCTCGACCTGCGGGAGGTACTTCTCCCGGTTGGTCGACGTGCCGTCGCCGATGTAGACGTGCTGGGGATGGCCGACATTGATGGCCGACCCCGCGATGTCGTTGGTGGTATTCCCGATCAACTGGGTGCCCTGCACGTCGTTGACCATGCTGATCCCGTCGGCGCCGGTGTGCTCGATCCGGTTGCGTTGCAACAGGAGGCCGTCGGCGTTCTGGATCTGGATGATGCCGGGGCTGACGTCCACGTTGCGGTAGTAGTAGACGTGGAAGTTGCCCTTCGCGTACGCCTGCGCGCCGAGGTTGCCCTGCTGCGCCTGCTTGTAGGACGAACCGGCGACGTTGAACAGGTTCCAGTCCGAGTGCCGCACCGTCAGACCGGAGAACGTGATGTTGCGGGCGTGGCTGGTCGTCGAGGTGCCCGCGACCCGCAGCACGGTGGTCACGTTGTTCGGCGCGTAGACCGTCGCGGTGGACATGTTCTCGGCGCTGGCCTTGTAGTAGTAGACCGTCTTCGCGCCCTTGTCGTAGTAGAACTCACCGGGCGCGTCCAGGAACTCGTACGCGTTCATGAGCTTGTGGGTGCCGCCGACCTGGGCGTTGCCGTTGAAGGCCCCCTGGGCGATGGCCGCGCCCGGCTGCTGGAACAGGGCGACCCGGCTCCCGCCGTCGGTGGTCACCTGCCGGACGCCCACGATGGCAGTGGTCCAGGTCGTGCCCGTCTCGATCTCGATGTCGTCCTGGTTGCGCGCGATGGCGGGGAAGTCGTTCGTGTTGTACCTGGCGCCGTCGCACTGCGACCCCGACTCCCAGGCCCAGGCGGCCTGGCCGGCCGTGATGGTGTACGTCCCGTAGCACCCGCCCGAGCTGACCGTCTTCGTCGCCATGACAGCGCGCTTGTCGTTGACGTAGAGCGCCCGCAGCTTGTTGGCGCGGTCCAGCGGCGCCTTCCAGATGTTGCCGCTGTGCTGGGTCCAACCGGTCACCTGGACGCCGCCGTCGAGGATCGGCTTCTCGTTGGCGTACGCGCCGTAGATGACCCGGTAACCGTTGGTGCCGGAGTCACTCTGACCGAATTCGACAGTGCTGCTGATCGGATAACTTCCACCGCGCAGAAACACGTTGATGTCGCCGGTCATGTTCGTATTCACCGTACGGACGACGTCCCGCGCGCGTTGCAAGGTCCGGAACGGGGACTGGAGAGTGCCCGCGTTCGCGTCGTTGCCGTCGGGGGCGACGTAGTAGGTGGCCTGTACCGCGGCCGCGGCCGGTGTTTGGTCGCTCAGCACGGCCGGCAGCGTGGCGGCAACGAGGGCCGCCACCGCCAGCAACGACGTTCGAGCGGTGGACACGTTTGACCTCACGTACGGTTCCTCTCATTTGCCGTCGACAGGGGGCCCCGTGCGTATCGAGCGACGAGTACGGAAACAGCGACACCACTAAGGAGCGGTGGGGCTTGTCACCCGACCGCACTCTCTTGTTAATCGCTACGAAATCTTCCCGAAGCGTAGGTCACACGTGTGATGAATGCAACCATGAATCGTAGTACATCTATGCGTTAATGCTAACTTTTCGGGCGTATCACCCTTCATCGCTTGAGACAGCTGATTGATCATCCGATGAATCCGCACTGACGACGATGCTGCGCCGGTCCGACGCGCGGGCCGGGGGTCGGGGCGTGCCATCCGCCCCGACCCCCGGACCTCCGGTCACCTGATCGAGAAGTCCGCCAGTCGCAGCGCGGAGTCGAACACCAGGTACACGTCGTGGTTGCCGGCCACCCGGGCCAACTCGGCGCTGGTGCTCACGTACCGGTAGTCGTCACCGGTGCTGGGCACCGTGGCCGTGCCCAGCAGCCGTCCGGTCGGCGAGCCCAGCCGGACCTGGATCGCGCCGGCGCCAGCGCCGGCCTTGGCGACCGTCGCGGTGAAGGTGCGCGCGTCAGGGCGCAGGGCGGAACCCGCGAAGGAGATCCACTGCCCGGCCTCGGTGGCGCCGACGGCCGTACCCCTGACCTTCGTCTCGTCGACCAGCCGGACCCCCGCGTACCTGTCGAAGTTCTCCGCCCGGGTCGGCCGGGACAGGTCACGCACCGGGATCGTCTCCCCGCGCACGCGCACCGCGGCCCGGGCCCGGATGTCTCCGGCGGACGCCCCGACCATCAGGTCGTAGGTGGACGACTCGACCACCCACCGACTACGGGTGACGTCCCAGTGCGCCAGGTCGGCGGCGGGCACCCGCAGCGTCACGGTCCGGGTCTGCCCGGGCCTGAGCTCCACCCGCTCGAACGCCTTGAGCTGCTGGATCGGGGTCCTGTCGCGGGAGGTGCGTTGATGGGTGTAGAGCTGCACCACCTCGGAGCCCGCCCGAGCGCCGACGTTCGTCACGTCCACGCTGACCCGCACTGTGCCGTCGGCCGCGACCGACTGGGCGGCGGTACGCAGTTCGCCGTACCGGAAGCGGGTGTACGACAGTCCGTGGCCGAACGGGTAGAGCGGTTTCGCGTTGCTGTAGAGGTACGTCTGCCCGGACGTGATGATGTCGTACTCCAGCAGGTCCGGTGGCAGTTGCCGGTCGGAGCGGTACCAGGTCTGGGTGAGCCGGCCGGACGGGTTGCGGTCGCCGAAGAGGACGTCGGCGATCGCGTGCCCGGTCTCGGCGCCCGCGTGAGTGGTCCACACCACGGCGGGCACGTGCTCCTGCTCCCAGTTGATGGTGACCGGGTAGCTGGTCTGGAGCACCAGCACCGTCCGTGGGTTGGCCTTGGTCACGGCCTTGACCAGCGCCTCCTGACCGGCACTCAGAGCCGTGGAGGACCTGTCGTGCGCCTCGCGCCCGTTGATGAACGGGTTGCTGCCGACCACCAGCACGGCGGTGTCGGCCGCCCGGGCCGCCGCCACTGCCCGGTCGATGCCACTGCTGACCAGCTCACGACTGAAGTGGGTCGCGTCGTCGGGAGTGGACGCGCCGAGCTTGAGCGCGCCGTCGTCGCCGACCGTCACGTACTTCTCGGCGGCGAACCAGCTCTCCTTGGTCTCGTAGCCGACGTAGCGCAGCACCACAGTGCCGTCGGCCTGCGGCTCCAGCTTGAACTGCTGCTGCACGTACCAGCCGTTCGGCTGCTCGTCGCGGGTGACGAACGGCCCCCAGTTGTAGCCGAGGTAGCGGCCGTTGGCGGCGTTGCGCAACGTCACCACGTCCTGGCCCCAGTCGACCACGTCGAACTGGGCGGCGAGTGACGCCGTCTCGCCGCTGGCGGCGACCGGGTCGGCATCGGTGGTGCCGGTGGCCGTGACGTACCGGCCGGTCGCCGGGTCCTTCAACGCGATCCGGTCCGCACCGTCGAGCCCATCGACGCTGGCGGCGGCACCCAGCCGTTCACGGATGCCGTCCAGCGCCGTCACCTGGTACGGCAGGTCCCCGCCGTACCAGTCGGAATAGAGGGTGTCGGCCAGCGGACCGAGCACGGCGACCTTGCGGTTCCGGGCCGGGTCCAGCGGCAGCGCCTGCCGGGAGTTCTTCAGCAGCACCATGGCCTCACCGGCGGCCTGCCGGGCAAGTCGCTGGTGTTGCGGACTGTTGATGACGTCCGGGGTGATGCTCCCGTACCGGCCGCTGCCCGGGTCGAACTCGCCCAGTCGGAACCGGATGTTCAGGATGTCCCGGATCCGGGCATCGATGTCCCGTTCGGTGATCAGACCGCTCGCCAACGCCTGTTTGATGGCGGTGACGGTCGGTTGGGCGTTGGTGTCGTCGGTGATGAAGCTGCTGAGGCCGGCCTTGATGATCGCCGCGTTGGCCTCCGCCTGGGTGGGGTAGTACTTCTGGGAGTTGACGAGGTTGTTCGGTGCCCAGGCGTCCGTGACGTGCATCAGGGACTGGTCGGTCCAGCCGCGTACCACGGTGTCCAGGTCCGGGTCGACGGTCGCGGGACGTCCGTTGACCAGGTTGTACGCGGCCATCATCCCGGTCGCCGCGTCGGCGGCGATGGCCGGCTTGAAGGCAGCGCGGTCGTACTCGTTGAGCACCCGCGGTGGCACGTTGGACGAGGTGACGTCCCGCCGGACCTCGTTGTTGTAGGCCAGGTAGTGCTTCAGGGTCGGGGCGCTCTTCAGGTGGTCCGGGTCGCCGCCGGTCATGCCCGAGCCGTACGCGGTCGAGATCGCGCCGGTGAGCATCGGATCCTCCGAGTAGCCCTCCTCGTTGCGGCCCCACCGGGGGTCGCGCAGCAGGTTGACCACCGGCGCCCAGAGGTTGAGCCCCCACACCCGGGGGTTCTGCGCGTGGTAGCCGCGCGCCTCGTCGCCGACGGCGGAACCCACCCGCTGGACCAGGTCGGTGTTCCAGGTGCTCGCCATGCCCACCGGCTGCGGAAAGACCGTGCCGCGGGCCTTCACCACCGCGCCGTTGTTGTCGATGTCGGTCGACCAGGCGACCCCGTGCAGCGCCTCGGTGCCGGTCTTGAACAGGCCGATGCCCAGTCGGGGTACGGCCGGCTGGTACTGGTGCAGCCAGGAGATCTTCTCGTCCAGTGTGAGACGGCCGAGCAGGTCGTCGACCCGGGCGTCCACAGGTAGGTGGGGATCTCGGAACGGGTAACTCGGTTCGGCGAGCGCGGTGCCGGGAACGGCGGGTAGGGCCAGCAGGGCGAGCGCGAGCGCGGTGATTCCGCGCCGAAGGCGCCACTTCCGCATGCGGTTCTCCTCATGTCGTACGACAGGCGCGATTCAGCGCCAAGACCGGCTTGGCCAGGCTCGACACCCGGCTGACGGGCCTGAACGACGAATCATCGAAACGCTTCGACGACCCCACCGCGGCACCACGGTCAGGAAGGTGCGCGATTCGCGCAACTATAGGTGGGCATCTATTGGTGGACAAGGCCGAACCGAGGCCGGACAAGAGCGCGGTGATGCGCAACGAGGTAGACCAGGTCCATCCAGGTATCTACAATCCTCGCTGTTAACGCTCACACTCGTCCCAGTGTTGAGGCAGGAGAGATCTATGCGAACGAGGGCAAGATGGCTCGCGACACTCGCCGCGCTCGGCGTCGTGGTCGCCAGTGTGCTGACCCCGACAGGCCCGGCCAGCGCGGAGTCCAACGGCGGGGTACGGGTGATGCCGCTCGGCGACTCCATCACCGAGGGCACCCAGGTGCCCGGCGGATACCGCATCGGGCTCTGGCAGCGACTGGTCAACGGCCGGTATACGGTGGACTTCGTCGGGTCGCAGTTCAACGGGCCGGCCAGCCTGGGTGACCACGACCACCAGGGGCATCCGGGCTGGCGCATCGACCAGATCGACGCGAACATCGTCGGCTGGCTCAACACCCAACGGCCGCAGACCGTCCTGCTGCACATCGGCACCAACGACATTTTGCAGAACTACAACGTGAGCAGCGCACCGAACCGCCTCTCCACGCTGATCGACCGCATCACCACCACCGCGCCCACCGCAGAGGTGTTCGTGGCGCAGCTCATCCCGATCTCCAACAGCAACCAGGGAGCCGCCGTCCGCACCTTCAACGCGGCGATCCCGGGCATCGTGCAGAGCAAGGTAAACGCCGGCAAGCGGGTGCACCTGGTCGACATGAACAGCGCCCTCACCACCTCCGACCTGATCGACGGCGTACACCCCACGGCCGGTGGCTACGACAAGATGGCCGCCCGCTGGTACAGCGCCCTACAGTCGGTGCCCGGCAGCATCGGCAACCCGGGCAGCGGCGGCGGGCAGACCACCGCCATCGTGGGCACCCGGTCCGGCCGGTGCGTCGACGTCCCCGGGGCGTCCACCACCAACGGCCTCCAGATGCAGTTGTGGGACTGTCACGGCGGCACGAACCAACAGTGGACCTACACGAGCGCCAAGGCACTGACGGTGTACGGCAACAAGTGCCTCGACGCCGCCGGCTACGGCACCTCTCCGGGGACCCTGGTCACCATCTACGACTGTCACGGCGGCACCAACCAGCAGTGGAACGTCAACGCGAACGGCACCATCACCGGAGTGCAGTCCGGCCTCTGCTTGGACCCCGTGAACCAGGGCACCGCCAACGGCACCAAGCTCGTCCTCTGGACCTGCACCGGTCAGACCAACCAGCAGTGGAGCCGCCGATAGCCGAGGGTCGAGTCGCGGTCCCCCTGCCTGCCAACGGCGACGGCACCATCGACGCAGTGCGAGCACGCCGGTAGCGTTACGGATCGTCACTACCGACGATCTGAGGTTGTGGGGTAGTTGTGGCTTCCGACCTGGCATCCGGGCTGCGTTTCGCCGCGCAGCCGGTCGTCAGCGTGTTCGTCCCTGGCACTCCCGTCGTGTCGCCGAACTTCGTGTTCGGCGGCACGACGCCAGCCGAGGTGCGGACGTACTCACTCGAACAGGACGATCCCCCGGGCTCCTTCCCGTACGCTCGCGTCACCGAGTTCGACCTCGTCTTCGACGTACTGCCGGCCGACCTCGGCCACTACCTCGAGGACTGCCTGAAAGCCGCCTGTTCGGCGAGCGCAAGTGTGGTGTGGATGGCCTTCGAAGGGTCCTTCCACTTCGACCACATCCTGACCGAGGCGATCGCGCCGCAGGTCTACGGCATCTGCGCACCGCGTGACGATCCGGTCGTCGTGCCTGACCTGGAAACCCTAAGACGCCGCATTGGCGGTCGGTGGTGGCGTCGTACCGGAGTCGGCTCTAGATCGGGTGCACCCGTCCAGGGTCGACACCTGGGCGGATCAGCGCGGTTTCAGCGCCCTTTCAGGCTGCTCAATACGTTCGCGGCATGACAATGAAACGTTCCACGCGCACGAGGCGCGGGACTGCCGTGGTGGCGATGATCGCCGTCACCGCGGCAAGCGCGCTGTTCGGCGAACCCGCGTCGGCCGATCCCGTCCCCGTCCCCATCCCGCAGGCAGCGCTCACCGATCGGGCCTTCGGCCAGGTCGCCGAGATCCACATCCAGGGCGCCGACCGGATCAAGGCCGTCGTGCTGTCGGCCGAATTCGTGCAGTGGCACCGGCTGCACCCGGACGCCACCACCGAACAGGCGCAGACCCACCTGACGGCGCGCAAGCAGACGCTCGACAGCTCGCTGACCGCCTACGACCACCTGGTGCCCGAGCAGGACCTGCTGCTCAGGTCCGTCGACATCCTGCTCGGCACCCCCGGCGGCGACACCCGGACCTCACCGGAGATCACCGGCCTGGTCGGGGCGGTCATCGGCAAGACGGTCGAGCCGTGGGACACCCGCGAGGAACTCGCCTCCGGCGCACTGCGTACCGCCCAGTGGTTGCGCGGTCGTGACGACGCCCTCGCCGCTGTGTGGTCCGCGGTCCGCCAGGCGGCGACCGCCAACGCACCGGTCGCCAGCGCGTGGAACGCCGTACTCGGTGCGCCCTTCGGGGTGGACGTGACACATACCTACGAGCAGCTCACGCAGGATCCCGGGCTGGCCCCCGTGAACCTCGGGGCGATCCTCGCCCTACAGGGCGACTCGGCGGCGTACGTCGCGGCGGCCAAGCAGAAGCTCGCCTCCCTGCACGCCCAACTGCTCGGCCTGAGCGTGGAGATCCGTCTCGAGATCGGCGAGAACAACAGCAAGTGCCCACCGGAGGGGCCACCCAGCGCCGAGTGCACCGCGGCGGCCAAGAAGGCCGCCGAGGACCGGGACAAGGCACGGCAGCAGACGATCTCCGACGTCAAGGCCGGGCTGGGCATGGTGTCCACCCTCATCGGGTTCGCCGACCCCGACGCCGGCAAGAAGGCCAAGGTGATCGGCGAGGCGGTTCTCACCACGATCAGCGCCATCTCCACGTACGCCGCGGCGATCACCGGCCGGGGCTTGGCGGGCTCGGTCTTCAGCACCGCGACGTTGGCGATGACCGGCAACATCTTCGGCGCCGTGATGTCGATCGTCGGGCTCTTCGGCGGCAGCGCGCCGTCGCTGGATGCGCAGATCCTCGCCCAGGTCAAGGCACTGCGCGACGAGGTCCGGGCTCTCGGCGACGAGATGCGGGCCAGCTTCGCGCGGGTCGAGGCGCAGATCAACACGGTGTACGCGAACATGATGGCCCAGTTCGACAAGCTGAACGCGGCCATCGCCGGCAACACCGCGCAGCTCACCCTCGTCCAGCAGCAGGTCGCCCAGCTCGGGCTGCGACTGGAGGACATCGCCGCCACCGTCCTGGCCGCGATCGGCGACGCCACCCTGCACGACGCCCGCGCCGACATCAACAAGTACATCGGCTACCAGGAGAACTTCGGCCAACCGATCCCCACGTACGGCGAGTTCGTCGGCCCGGAGAACGAGTTCCACCTGACCGCCACGCAGCTGGCCAGCGGTGCCGCCTTCGTGGTGCCGAAGACCGACGCCGACAACCCGGCACTCGACCCGACCACCGTCCTGAACAGCTTCGGCGAGGCCCGGTCGATCAACTACCTGGCTCGGGTGGCCGGCGGGCGCGACCCGTCGATGGTCGAACCGGCGACCCCGGTCGGCAACCCGACGGTCTGGAACCTCGGCGCGCAGGCGTACTCCATGCTGATGCTCCAGAACCCGACGTACGCCGCCCAGGTCAGCGCCAGCCGCGCGGCACAGATCGAGGCGGAGGGCACCCGCATCGCCGACCTCGCGGCCAGCTTCGGCCGGCCGGTCGACGGCGACGCCAACAGCCTGATCACCGGGCTGATCGACGAGTACGTCGGCGCCACCAACGAGTTGTCGGCCGCGCTGAGGACGTTCCGGACCAACGAGGTCCAGGTGCGCTGGGAGCCCGACGCCAACGGCGTGCAGGTCAAGACGCCGAAGAACTACGACCTGTTCTGGGACACGGACAAGCAGCTCGCCCCGGCACCGGCGAAGGCCGACGAGGCGACAGTGCCGTCGTGCGACGGCACTCGGCAGATCGACCGACCCAGCAACGTCCGCTACGACCTGATGTCGAACGTCGTACGGACGCTTCAGTACGCGTACACGCCACGCCACGACGAGCCGCCGGCCGGCGTACGGGAGTTGCCCGAGGTGGGCCACTGTTACACGCCGAGCTGGGTCTACACCCGCACGACGGGCTACGGCACCGGGGTGATCCGGCACTACGGCAAGCTGCGGTTGCAGATCCACAGCCGGTTCCGGCTGAACTCGACGCTGCCCTGGCAGAACTCGCGGACGGCCGACTTCACCTGGCCCGACGAGCAGGTCTACCAGGTCGACTGCGAGCTGTTCAACTGTGACAGCGAGACAAGCCCGGAACAGGCGCTGACCCAGAAGTGGCCGTCCGGGCGGTACACCTTCGCGAGCGCGGCGACGGCCGTGCCCAACACAGCACTGGACACCTCGCTGACGCCGACACTGCGCGGTTTCCTCCAAGCTCGGCAGAAGTCGATGTACAACCGGGTCCGGGACCTGAGCACACAGGTCAGCGGGCCGGTGCCCGCCGCGCTGAAGAAGATGAACACGGCGGCGCGGCTGCTCCAGGCGTACACCCGGTTGGGTCTGCCCAACGCCCTCGACTCGGACGACGTGCTGTCCGCGAACCTGTTCGGGCAGTACCAGATCCCGGTGAACATGCCGACCGACGCCAAGATCGGCAATGCGTACGCGAAGGCCAGCGGGAACTACACGCTCTGCGGGCCCGCACCGTGCTCGCTCGACCCCAGCCGCCCGCTGCGCGACCAGGTCAGCCTCAAGCTGCCCTGCGAGCCCGCTGTCGACTCGTCGAACCTGCCCGGTGACCCACTCGGCGACTGCCTGGTCACCAGCGCGCGGTCCCGTGCGACGGCGCTGACCCAGCGGTACGAGATCTGGGCAGACCAGATGACTGCCGGCCTGCACCGCGAGCGGGTGCCGTGGTTGAACGACACCCTCACCGGTCTACGCATCACCACGCGACTGACCCACACCAACTGAGACGAGGCGGTGCCGGTGCCTTCGGGCGCCGGCACCGCTTTGTGTGTGAGGTTCAGTGGGGTTCCAGGTTCAGTGGCGTTCCAGGCCGCGCAGGATCAGCAGGCGGGTGGACCCCATGCCGAAATGGTCGACCTCGCCCGAGATGCCGGCGACCGCGTGCAGGACGGGCTCGACGTCGATCCCGCGATCGCGCGCCCACTCGCACAACTCCCAGATCTCCATGAGGTCGTCGCGTGGGTCCGCATACTGGTCCCGGGCGGAGATGTGGACCAACCGTCGACGAAACTCGGCGGCGGCCGAGGGGAACTCACCGCGGAGACCGACCCCCCAGCTGAAAGCTCGATGGGCGCGGAAGATTCCCCGGACCTCGTCCCTGGCCGCCTCGTCACCGGATTCGTAGATGTCCAGCAGAGCGGTCAAAGCCGCTGCCGCCTCGACTGCCACCCCGGCTTCCTCAGCGGGCGGCGCGGCGGCCGACAACTTCGTTTGCCAGTCCGGATCCGTCAGGTCCACCGGACGATCAGCGATGTCCCGGAGAAGGGCGTCGATGACGGCGACGTCCTCCCGAATCGCGACGAGATTCATACCGGGAAATTTATCCGCCCCTCTCGCGGAATGACTGCGTCCTGAGGTAGTGCCTGCCCCACCAGCGACATTCCTGCTCACCGGCTGTCACCTGGATCTACCGCTTCGTAGGGTCGGAAAGGGGGGAGCCATCAAGTTCGATGTCATTTTCGTTACGGGGGTAGTCGCGTGAAGTTCTCCATCAAAGACCCGCCAGTCGTGAATGAAGGATCGCCCGGGACGGGCTCCCGGATCGCGGACGTCGATGCGCTGCGCGCCGTGGCGCTGCTCCTCATCCTCATTGTCAACATCGCCTTCTTCAGCTCCGGCTACTCCTTTCATCTGGTTCCGGATCCCGCTTACGACTCGTGGGGCGACCAGACGGTCCGGTGGCTGGTCGAGCTGCTCTTCGCGATGAAGGCGTACCTGCTCTTCTCCTTCCTGTTCGGCTACAGCTTCACGCTCCAACTCGACTCCGCGGCGCGGCGGGGCGTCGACTTCGCTCCCCGGTTCCGGCGACGGCTGGCCGGGCTCTTCGTGCTCGGCATCCTGCACGCGGTGCTGCTGTTCCAGGGCGACATCCTGGCCACGTACGCATTGCTCGGCCTGGTCCTGCTCGCCATGCGACGAGTCGCCGTTGGCACCGCCGTGCGCGCCGCCGTACTGCTGACCAGCGGGATCGGTTTCGTCGTCGCGCTCGCCGCCGTCGGCGGGGCCCAACTGGTCACCGATCCGGCGACGGCGCTCGCGGCGGGGCAACGGTCCACCGAGGCACTACAGGGCGGCATCGGGTCGGTGATCGCCGAGCACGTACGCCAACTGCCGGCGATGGTCGGCACTCTCCTCGTGCAGGGGCCGCTCGCCTTCTCGGCCTTCCTCTTCGGTTACGCGGCCGGGCGACGCCGGCTGCTCACCGACGTCGCCGGAAACCGGCAGCTCCTGCGCCGGGTGCAGCAGCTGGGCTATCCGATCGGTTTGGCCGGTGCGGTGATCTTCGCCGCCGGTGGGGGCACCGCCAACCTGACCGGGCTGGCGGCGGGCGTACTCACCGCGCCACTGCTCGCGGCCGCGTACGCCGCCACCCTTCTCCAGTTCTTCCAGACCAACCGGGGACGGCGGGTAGTCGCCGTAGTCGCGCCGGCCGGACGGATGTCCCTGTCGAACTACCTGGGTCAGTCGCTGCTCTGTGTGCTGGTCTTCACCGGCGTCGGACTGGGCCTCGCCGGCACCGCCGCACCTGCTGTCGTCCTCCTCATCGCGGTCGCCATCTACGGTGCGCAGCTCGCCGCGAGCGCGGCGTGGATGGCCCGGTTCCGGTACGGACCGGTGGAGTGGCTGTTGCGGGCCTGGACCGAGCAGCGGTGGCCACGGATCCGCGCCGCCGACCCGGTCTGACGGTCCCGCCCGCGCCGGGTTCCCCTGATGCCGCCGGCACAGGACCAGCAGAACATTCCGACACCAGTCGCCGGCTGAGCTGCTCTACGGGGGCGCGACGTTCGGTAGCAGGTCGTCGTCGCGTCCGCTCTGGGGTAGCCCAGCCGCAGCGGCGATGGCCTCGACGGCCTCGTCCAGTCCGGTGGTCTCGGGTAGGACGAGTTCGTCGGGCCAGCCCAGGACGTCATGGGCGGCGTACCAGCCGCTCATCTGGTCGGCGGTGAACTCACTGACCTGCGGGCGGGTGAGGTGCCGGCGCAGGGTCTCGGGCAGCGACACGTCGAGGTAGCAGAACAGTGACCGGCCGCGGTGGTCGTCCCGCAGGGAGGTCAGCATGCTGCGGTAGCGGCTGGTGTGCAGGATGCCCTCCAGCACGACGTGGTAGCCGTGGTCGAGGGCGAACCGCACGGTCTGCCCGATCAACGCCGGTGCCGCACCGCCGGGCTTGTCCCGCTCGCGCAGCACGATGCGGCGCAGATAGTCCTGCTCGACCAGGGCGCAGCCCCGGCCGTGTCGGCGTCGTAGCTCGCGGGCGATGCTGCTCTTGCCGGAGCCGGAGTTGCCCCGGATACAGGCGAGGATCGTGTCCGGGCTGCCAGTGGATTCAGCGCGCACGATGCCTCCTCGGCTTCAGTCGTTACCAATGGTGAGGTCGAGAGCAGCGACGGCCAACTGGGTGAGGTCAGGAAGTTGGTCCTCGCTGAGGGTGACGCCGCGCAGGTTGTCCAGCGGCGTCTTGAGGCCCTGGAGTCGGCTGCCTCTCAGGTCGGTGCCGTCGAGCTGGCAGGAGTTCAACTCCAGCCCGGTGAGCTCACACGACCGCAGCGCGATGCGAGGTAGTCGGCAGGACGACCACGCGCCGTTGGTGAGAGTGCAGTCGGTGAAGGCGACCGAGCCGGCGGCGGTGACGCGGTGGAAGGTGGCGTAGTCGAAGCGGCAGCCGTCGAACAGGACGTCCTTGAGGCGTATGTCGGTGAGTCTGGTGCCGGTGAACCGGGAGCCGGTGATGGCGCAGCGTTCGATGGTCATGCCGATCAGGGTCGCGCCTGAGAAGTCGGTGCGAATGATCTCGCAGCCGTAGAGGCTGCCGCCTTCCCAGGTGCTCTCGCTCAGGTCCACGCCGGTGATCAGGCTGCTGCGGATGCTTGCGTCCTCAAGGTGCGCGCCACGCCACGCCGCGCCCCCGACGAGGGCCTCGGTGAGGCCGTCGGCAAGGTTCGTCGTGGTGTCGAGGTCGTCCGGTTCGAGGTCCGGCAGCAGGACCTTCACGTCGCCGATCGTGGTGGTACGCATATGTCCTCAACCTGTGCGGGCGCGGGGTAGGCACGCCACCCCGCGCGTTCCCGTGGTGCGGGCTACTTCTTCTTGTTCCAGTTGTCCCAGCCGGGTCGGCTGTCGAACTTACCCTTGTTAGCCCAGGCGGGGCGGTTGTCGAACTTCGCCGCGTCGATCGACGTTACCGACCGCTCAGGGTCGACGCCGAGGCGAGCGAGTTGCTCGGGTGCGGCCTTGACGAGAGTCGCGAGAGCATTGGTCATGGTGCTCCTCCTTAAGGGGTGAGGTGGTCCGCGGCGGCGCGGACGAGGGCCTGTCGGGTGGTCCGGCAGTAGGTCGTCTCTCGGGCGGCGAATGTCGCGTGCTCGAAGTAGCGGTTGCCGGCTTGGGCGCCACGGCAGAAGTCGTAGAAGGCGCAGTGGTCGGCGCAGTCGTTGAGGGCCGTGACGAACTCGGCGACGTAGTCCAAGTCGCCGGCGTCGGCAAGCAGGGCAGTGATGGGCTGTCGAAGAACGTCGCCGGCGATGAAGTCGCCGTATCGTGGCTCGGTGATGCCGAGCAGCTCCGGTGACAGCAGCACCACCTGCCCATCCCAGGAGACCGTCGGGATCGGCTCGTACGGGGCGTGGTCGACGTGTCCGGCGCGGGCGGCGGCGAGATAGTCGGCCAACCGGTCCACGTCGCGGATCCGCAGCGGACTGCCGCCGATGCGACGTTCGATAAGGCGCTGCCAGAACCGGTACGCGGCGTCCTCCGACACCGGTGCCCGGTCGGCGCCCTCCTGCTCTTCGATGTTGAAGCCCACCGACTCGCAGCCGGGCAGGCCGTTGAAGAAGTCGACAAGGGCGTCCGCGTGGTCGATGGTTTCCGGGGTGACCACACAGATCACCGAGTACCCCAGCCCCGCGTCGGCCAGCGTGTGCATGCCGCGCAGGGTCCGGGTGTCCGTCGGGTTGCCGGCCCGGTCGAGGCGGTTCCGGTTCAACGCGCCCGGTCCGTCGATGCTGACCCCGACCTCGAACCCGTAAGCGGTGAACAGCTCGCACCACTGTCGGTTGATCAGCGTCGCGTTCGTCTGGATCTCGTGACGCACCAGTCGCGCGCGCCGCAGCTCCTCGAACGGGGCCAGTAGATCCCGGAACAGCCCGATAGGTGTGGCGGTGGGTTCGCCCCCGTGCCACACGACGCTCACCGGATGTCTGCTGTTCTGCTGGGCTATCGACTCGGCGCAGGCCTGCGCGACCGCGCCGCTCATCAGGCGCAAGGATCTCCGGTCGGGCAGGTAGCAGTAGGTGCAGTCGAGGTTGCAGAAGCTCGTCGGCTGCACGACCAGGGTGTGGAAGCTGCCGGCCACCGCCGGCTGGCCGGTGACGTTGATGAGACCGATGCCGTTCACGAGGAAGCCTCCTCGATGCTGGCGGCCGTGGTGGTACTGACGCGGTAGGCGTGGGTGTGGCGGGCGGGCCAGCCGAGGAACCTGTCAAACATGTCGGCGGCGCTGCCCGTGACGCTCGGGTTGAGCCGATGCAGGTCGTCGATCGCGTCGTGCAGGCAGCCGGCCAGGTAGAGGAACAGGCTCACCGGCACTTCTCGGTACTCGGCCAGGAGCGCGAGCTTCGCTGCGCCGCAGGGCCACGGCTGCCCGCATCGGCGGCACAGCCACAGCGGGCGCATCGGCAGATGTTCCACCTCGGCTGGCGCGAGCCGGTTCGCCGCGAGACGGCGCTGCGGCCCGGTCACCGGAGGCCGCCCTCGCGGACCTGCTGCTCGAACAGCCGACGCCACACGAAGGTGAGCAGCGGCGGATCAGCGGGGCGCACCTGCCCCTGCGAGGACGTCCACCTGGGCTCGGGGCGCCGGAACTGGCTGGCCACCGCGTTACCCGAGACGTACACCGTCATGCCGCCACCCCCGCCAGGGACGATGAGCGGCGGGCTCGCCGGGGGAATGGCGAGCCCGCCGCCGCACCACGGCGGCTGGGAGCAGACCGCCGATCGCCCACCCGCGCAGCCCTCATGGCGGTACGCAGGCGGGGAAATCGCCGAGACAGTTCGCTCTCGGACGGGCCGGGCCAGCGGTCCAAGCCGTGGTGTGGTGTACCGCTCATCGATCCCTCCATCTGCAGCTCCCTGTCAGTCATCCCGACACCGGCATCGACACGCGCCGGTGATCCGAGGTGAACTGAACGTAGGGGAGCCCTCTTCGGAGGACCGGGAAAATCCGCACCGGGTCCAGCGGCCTTCAGCGGGCAGAGTGATGGTGTGCGAGGGATGACGGACGACATGACGATCGGCCAGCGCGTCGCCTTCTACCGGCGTCGGCGAGGGCTCTCCCAGGAGGTGCTGGCCGGTCTGGTCGGCAAGACGCAGGAGTGGTTACGCAAGGTCGAGACGAACCGGGCCGACCTGGACCGGCTGTCGGTCATACGCGCGATCGCCAAAGCCCTCGACGTGTCCCTCGGCGACCTGATCGGTGCACCGAGCCTGTTCGAGTGGTCGGACGACTCAGGGCGCGAGACCATCCCGGCTTTGCGGGCCGCGCTTCACGACTATCGTCACCTCGCGCCAGCGCTAGCCAGCACCGGGGACGTCGAGGCACCCTCCCTGTGCGAAATCGAAAACGACGTCGCCGAGATCTGGACCGCCTACCAGCACTCGCGGTACGGCACCCTCGCCCGCCGGCTGCCCTACCTCATCCACGACTGCCTCACCGCCACCGAGGCGTACGACGGAGATGATGGCCAGCGCGCGCACGCGATGACCGCCTATGCCCATCAGCTCGCCGCGTTGTTCCTCACCAAGCTCGGCGAAGGTGACCTCGCGTGGACCGCCGCCAGCCGAGGGTTGGCCGCCGCCAACGCCAGCCACGACCACGTCGTCATCGGCTCGCTCAGCCGCTCCGCCGCGCACTCACTGGCGTCCATCGGCGAATATGCGCAGGCTCGTGGCCTCGCAGCCACGGCAGCGCAGTTCCTGGAAGCACGGCTCGCCAAACCCACTCCGCAGCTGCTGTCGGTCTACGGCAGCCTGCACCTCGTCTGCGCGCTGGCCGCCGCCCGGAACGACGACCGCGCCTCGGCCGTCACCCACATCACTGAGGCCGATGCCACCGCGCAGCGGCTCGGTGCCGATGGCAACCACGTCTGGACCGCGTTCGGGCCGACCAACGTGTCGATCCACAAGACGACAGTGGCGATGGAACTCGGCGACGTGCAGCGCGCCATCGCCATCGGCGCCACACTCGACACCAGCACCGTGCCCGTCGAGCGGCAGGTTCGGCATGCCATCGAAACCGCCCGAGCCCTTGCCCGGTGGAACCGCATCGACGACGCGCTCGCCGCGCTCCTTAACGCAGAGATCATTGGTGCTGACCAGGTGCGCTACCACCAGCTTTCCCGCGACCTTGTTCGGGATATCCTCACGCGCCCCCGGCCACCCCGACTGGCCGTCGAACTCAGCGATCGGATGGGTGTCCGGTCGAGAGGGCCGCGCTGGTAACCGAGCTCAGATCAGTCGGCTCGTGTAGCCAGCCGCCACCAGGCGCTCGAACGCCGTCCGTACCTCGTCCGGCATCTCCTGCGCGATCGCGAAGCCGCGCTCGGCGTACACCTCGATCCGCTGCGTGTCGCCGACCAGCATGTCCACCACCCGCTGCGGGTCACCGATGCTGGCCACGTAGTCGTCTAGTTCGAGCGGGTTCGACGCGCAGACCACATCGACCTCCGGCCACATCAACCTGCAGGTAGCGTAGGCCCGACGCTGTTGGTAGGGCCGCGACATGATCAGTACCGACTGCACCGGGATCCGGTGTTCGGTCAGGAGCTGAAGCGAGTACTCCAGGTTCTGGGCGGTGTTCGTGGCACGCGGCTCCACGAGAATCGCTTCCGCGGGTACACCATGCTCAATGGCGTACTCGCGGTAGTGCACTGCTTCTCCACGCGGGAACCGCTCGACGGTCGTCGGGGCGTTCGCGCCGGTGAACACGATCCACGGGAACAGACTCTCGTGGTACAGGCGCGTCGCGATTACGGCCACGCCGAGGTCATGACTACCCAACCCGATTCCCACGTCGCACGAGCGCAACTCGTGACGCATATCGTGGTAGCGCCAGAGCGTCTCCACGTCCGCCCGGATAGCGTCGGGCTGTCGCTGACCGGCCCGGACGGTTGCGTACGCCCCGGCGCGGACGGGTGGACCGAGGTGCGGGTCCGCGCGGCCGGCGACTACACGATCTCC